>DATDHK010000519.1:0-6785 GCA_036521635.1 Bryobacteraceae bacterium
GAATCGGCGCGAATCGCCAGCTTACGCGATCGTCTGGAGCAGGGAATTTTTGAGCGCATACCTTCCTGCGGCGTGAATGGCCAATGGTCGCCGCGCACCCCCAACACCACCAACATATTTTTCGATGGATTGGAAGGCGAGGCGATGGTGATCTCACTCGACCTCAAAGGATTCGCAGTTTCCAGCGGATCGGCGTGCTCGAGCGGAGCGGTAGAGCCCTCGCACGTGTTGCTGGCGATTGGACTCTCGCGCGAGCGTGCCCGCGCCAGTCTGCGCTTCTCACTGGGCCATTCGAACAGTGAAGAGCAAGTGGACGCTTTGATCGACGCGGTTGCCGAGTCCGCCGCGCAACTAAGAAAGCTATCCCCAACCTATGCCTGACACGAATCTTGTGGGGCAGGATGGCATCCTGCGGCCGATTGTTAATCGGCCCGTAAATAATTCCGAATTCAGTGACGTGCGGATTACCAATCCGCCGCAGGTTACCAACCTGCCCCACAAAAATGAATAGCGAAATCACGACCGCAGTAGCAATGTCCGGCGGAGTAGACAGCTCCGTAGTCGCCGGCCTACTTCATCGCCGTGGCCTGCGCGTCGTCGGGTTGACAATGCAACTCTGGAATCAGCGCCGCATGCCCGAATTGATTCCCGAAGGCGGCCCCACCGGCCGCTGCTGCTCGCTCGACGACGTTTACGACGCCCGCTACGTCGCGCAGCAACTCGGCATTCCCTATTACGTGGTCAATTTCGAAGATCGCTTCGAAGAGCAAGTGGTGAAGCCTTTCATCGGCGAATATCTGGCCGGCCGCACGCCCATCCCATGCACGCTGTGCAACAACTTCGTGAAGTTCGACCAGTTTCTCGACATGGCCGCCGGAGTCGGCGCGTCCAACATCGCCACCGGCCACTACGCGCGTCTCGCTTACGATGAAGCCGGCGGCCGCTATCAACTCCGCAGAAGCGTGGATGCCGGCAAAGATCAAACATATTTTCTATTCGGCTTGAAGCAGGAGCAGTTGGCGCGCACCCAGTTTCCGCTGGGCGAATTCACCAAGCCGCAGGTACGCGGCCTGGCGCGCGAGCTGGGTTTGCCGGTAGCTGAAAAACCGGACAGCCAGGAAATCTGCTTCGTGCCGAATGGCGACTACGCCGGTTTCATCGACGCCTATTTCCGGGAGCAGGGAATCGCGCCCGAGCAAACGCGCGGCGAAGTAGTGGACACGCAAGGCCGCGTGTTGGGTGAACATGCGGGCGTGCATCGCTTTACTGTGGGACAGCGCCGCGGCCTGGGCATCGCCGCGCGCGAGCCGCTGTACGTGATAGCAACCGAGCCCATGGCGCAGCGGGTAGTGGTGGGCCGCAATGAAGATCTGCTGCGCGCACGCATGATTGCGAAGGACGTGAACTGGATTTCGATCACACCCATCGTCGGCCCAACGCGCGCGCACGTGAGGATTCGCAACAAGCACGTGCCCGCGCAGGCCACCCTTTACCCGACGGCGGATCCCGCCCGCGTCGAAGTTCATTTCGATGAGCCGCAGCGCGCCGTCACTCCCGGCCAAGGCGCGGTTTTCTATGATGGAGACCTCGTGCTAGGCGGGGGTTGGATAGAATAACGCTCATCCAATACCTAATCGCCAAATTCGTCTTATCGTTGCTTGCGCACCTCCCCCCAGGCTTCGCGCGAGCATGTTCAAAAGCAATGGACATCGCCCTGCCGCGCCTCCGCCGCATCGCGATGCGCAACCTGGAAATGGCCTACCCCGCCAAAACCCCAGCCGAGCGAAAGGCAATAGTAGATGAAGTTTTCCGTTCCATCGCCCGCCTGCTCTACGCCTTCGCCCGTTTTCCCCGCATGAACCGCGAAAACATTTCGCAGTGGATACGTTACGAGGGTCTCGAGCATTATCAGGAAGCCAAGAAGGCGGGCCGAGGCGTCCTGTTCGCCACCGCCCACCTGGGCAACTGGGAGCTAAGCGCATTCGCCCACGGCCTGATGACCGAGCCGATGCACGTGGTCATCCGCCCGCTCGACAATCCCGGCATCGATCGCCTGGTGGAGCAACGCCGCAAACTTTCAGGCAATCGCCTCATCGTGAAGTGGGACGGCGCACGCGCGATTCTCCGGGCCCTGCACGAGAACGACGCCGTCGGCATCCTGATCGATCAGAATACGTCGTCGCTACAGGAAGGCGTCTTCGTAAACTTCTTCGGCACGGCCGCTTGCGCGAACACGGCTTTTGCAAAGATCGCGGCGCGCACAGGCGCAGTCGTAATCCCAGGTTTCGCGCTGTGGCTGGAAGCCGAGCAACGCTACGTTTTGCGATTCTATCCGCCTGTTGAAATCAGTGGCGACCCCGCCGAAGACACGCGCCGCCTGCATGCAATATTGGAAGATGTGATCCGCGAATTTCCCGGCCAATGGCTGTGGATTCACCGGCGCTGGAAGACCCGTCCACCGGGCGAGCCACCACTTTATCAAATAGATTAAGTTACGATCATAAACCAAACTATTGTTTAGGTTTATCCGCCGGGACTTTGGCCCGCTGTTCCATCTTCGCCGCCTCAACCGGACGATGCATTTTCCGCAGCAGCTCGGCATATTCCCGCAACGGCGGCCCGGGATCTTTCAGCGGCATCGCGACCATTCTCTTATACAGCCCGTCCGCGTCCGTATCCTTCTTTAACGCGTCCTCCACCAGCGCAAGATTGTGCAGGCTCGACGCATCCTCGCCGTCGCGAATCTTGAGCGCTTGCTGATACAATTTCTCGGCCTGCGGATAATTCTGCAGCATGGCGTAAACCACCGCGAGATTATCCAGACTCGTTGCCACCACCGAATGATCCGGCCCCAGCAGCGTCAGCCAAATTTGCAGCGACCTTTCATACAACGGCAGCGCATCGGCAAAACGCTTCTGCCCGTAATAGAGCGACGCCAGGCTATCCAGCGAGTTCGCCACTTCCGGATGGATCGGCCCGACCGCCATATCGCGAATGATCAACGACCGGCGCAACAGCAGCTCAGCTTGATCGAACTTGCTCTCTTGGAGATAATCGGAAGCCAGGTTGTCGAGCGCGGAACACAGCTTTGGATCCGTCGGCCCGTAATTCTTTTCCAGAATCTGGATCGCGCGCGTGTAGAGCGGCTCGGCGTCCACGAATTTGTGCTGAATGAAAAACAGCCGCGCCAATGCACTATACTCCCCGGCAACGTCCGGATGATCGGGGCCTTGCGTAGCTTCCCGGATGCCGATTGCGCGCGCATACATGATCTCGGCCTCGGCCGGCTTGCGCAGCAGTTGACTGATCCGCGCAATATTCTCGAGCGTTGGAACCAAGTCGATGCTCACTCGTCCGGCAGCCGATTCGCGCAACTCAAGCGCATGCCGGTACAACTCGACCGCCTTGTCGTACTTGCCCAGCGCGCGATAAACGCGGGCCAGCTCGTCCATGGTTTGAAGCGAATTAGGAGCGTCCCCCAGTTGACGTTCCAGTTGTGGTTCCAGATCGCGATAGTTAACGTCCCAGGTGCGCGGCTGGGGCGCGGCAGGCGGGCTTTGCGGCAGCATTTTGTCCTGTGCGAATAGGGGAAGGAACACAAGGAATACGAGGGACACGAGGAACATCAGACCTTTCCTCGTCGCTCGTGTGTTCCTCGTATTCCTGGTATTCCTTGTGTTCCCCGTGTTCCTTGTGTTCCTTCGGGTCTCCGGTTTCAATGAGCCTCCAGTTTCCTGTTTTCCAGTGTAACCGAGTGCCTCTCGGGTACATCGTTCCAATAGACTCTTTTATGACCATATTTGTTCCCGCGCTGACCCGGCGAGGCTTCGTGTGGTCGGCGATCTCCGCGGTATCGGCGACTCGCCTATTGCGCGCGCAGCAGAAGGACTCAACCTTTAGCACCGACGTGAAAGTCGTCAATGTCTTCGCGTCCGTGCGCGATAAGCACGGGACGATCGTCCAATATTTGATCAAGGACGACTTTGCGCTCTTGGAAGACGGGCGCCCGCAAGTCATCAAGTATTTTTCCAAGGAGTCCAACCTTCCGTTGACGCTCGGGCTGCTGGTGGATACCAGCCTGAGCCAGCGCCGCGTCCTGGGCGAAGAGCAGATGGCAAGCCAGCGTTTCTTTCAACAGGTTTTGCGCGAAGACAAGGACAAGGCGTTCGTGATTCATTTCGATCGCGAGGTGGAGCTGCTGCAAGATCTCACGTCGTCGCGAAAAGAGTTGGATGCGGCCCTTGCGCAACTGGAATTGCCGGAAGATCAGCGGCAGCGCGGCGGCTGGAATGGACCGCTTGGCCGAGGGCCAGGCGGGCGCGGTCCGGGCCGCGGAGGCCCCGGAGGAAAGCCCGGCCCCCACGGCGGTGGAACTTCCTTGTACGATTCAGTCCTGTTGGCGTCCGATGAATTGATGAAAAAACAAAGCGGACGCAAGGCGCTCGTCATGCTGACGGACGGCGTGGACGCCGGCAGCAAGGTATCGCTTACCAGCGCCATCGAGTCCGCGCAGCGCGCCGACACTCTGGTGTATTCGATCCTGTTCTCCGACCGCGATGCATACGGCGGCGGTGGATTCGGCGGACGGGGCCGCGGCGGCGGCCGTCGTCCACGCGGGCGGCAGGAAGAACGTCCGGACGGCAAGAAAATCCTGCAGCGCCTCTCGAAAGAAACCGGCGGCGGTTTCTTTGAAGTGACGAAGAAGCAGACCATCAAAATAATCTACGATCAGATCCAGGAAGAGCTGCGCAACCAATACAGCCTGGGGTACACGCCGGAAGCGGGCACGGGCTATCGCAAAATTCAATTGACGGTCAAGAAAAAAGATTTGATCGTGCAAACCAGAGACGGCTATTACGCGTAGGTCACGCGCCGCAACACTTCTTGTACTTCTTCCCACTCCCGCACGGACACGGATCGTTGCGGCCCACCTTATCGGACACCGCCGGCTGCGGCTCGTCGTCGTCTAATTCCTCTTCAAAGAAGACGGCCTTCATCCCCGCCAGCATCAGCCGTTGATCCAGCGCGATTTTGACCAACTCCTCTTCTTCCGGTTTAAGGCCGCCGGCCATTTCATCCACTTTCTTCAGCAGCGAGCGAATGCGCCCACGCGAAATATCGGCCGGCGCCGACAGAGCGTATGCAAACAGCGCGTCGCTGCGAAACGCGTCCTGGTCGAAGAACGTTTCGAGACGGGGAGCTTCGCCGGCCAGCCGCATATATCCGACGCCCCAAATCGCCTGCCGCCTGATCTCCGGGTCGGCATCGTCCAAGTGCTTCGGCGGGTAACCGGCAAAGCGGCGATCGAATGAACGGACCATGGCCTTCAGGCCCTTCGCGCGGCTGCGCGGGTCGGCATACAATTCTTCGATGGCCTGAAACACCGCGTCGTTGTCGACCTGCTGGGCGAGCGCAACTGCCGCTCCCCCTTTTTCTTCGAAAGCAGCGGCCGGATCGGCCAGCACCGCCAGCATCGCGCGCCGGATTTCCGGTTCATCGGCGATATCGCCGAACGTTTCCCAGCATTCGCCCCGCACCGCCGGGTCCGGATCGTTTTTCGCCAGCGCCAGAATGCGCGCGCGGACATTGTTCGATAGGTCCGCGCTGCGAAAGCTCTCCACAATATCCCCGCGCAGCTCGGCCGATGCAACGTCGAGCATGGCCAGGCAATCGTCTTCGCCCAGCAGCTCGAGGGGCGGAGAATCTTTCTCCGGATAGAGCTCCCAGATGTCGAAAGGTTCCAAAGGCTCGGGAACATGTTCAAGATTGGATTCGAGCCTGCCAAGGAGAGATTTGATCCGATTGTGCTCGGGATCGCCGGGCGGAATCCCCGCGAGCGCCGACTCCAGAGCCGGAATCGCTTTCCGGTCGCCGTAGATTTCGAGGCACAGCGCGGCTTCTCCGGGATTGTATTCCAACCGGCGAATTAGCACTTGCAGAATCCGGTCGTCGCGCACGCGCAGGACGGATAAGACGAAGGGCACATCGCCCGGATCTTCGCCGTCGAACTCCTGCATTAGAGCCAGCAGAGGATCGACGGACGCCGCGCCCAGTTGGACAAAAGCCTTCACCAGATCGTCCTCTATCTCGGCGGGATCTTCGCGCACCAGCTTCGCGTAGAACGGAAGAGCCTGCGGTGTGCCTATGACGCGGAAGATGTCCAGCAACTGGTCGTCGAGAAAAACAGTATCCTGGCCGTGATCCTCGCCGGCAAAGCGGACCAGGTCCGGGATAGATCTCTCCGGATGGTCGAGAATTGCGTGTAAAAAACGATGATCGATTCCGAGATAGGCGTGGGAAGCCGCCTCGAGCAGTTGATAGACCGGAACGGTTTGCAACCGGTCGGGATCGAAGACCAAATCGGTGCGGGGCATTCAACCGCCCCGCGGCTACTCGGATTCTTTCGTGACGTGGACGGTGATTTCCGTGGTGACGTCGCGGTGCAGGCGCAGCGGAACCTTGAACTCGCCCAGGGTCTTGATCGGTTCGGGCAGAACGATCTTGCGGCGCTCGATGGTGTAGCCTTGTTTTTCCAGCAGGTCGGCAATGTCCTTGGAGGTCACCGAACCGAAAAGCTGTTCGTTTTCGCCGGCCTTCTGCGAGATGGTCACGCTGAGATTCGCCATCATCTTGCCGAGATCGGTAGCGTCGGCGACTTCCTTGGCGTCGCGGCGCAGATGCGCCTGACGTTCCTGCTCAACGATTTTCTTGTTGGACTCGGTAGCCGCAACGGCCAGCCGCCGGGGCAGCAGAAAGTTGCGTGCATAACCGGGCGCGACCTTCAC
>DATDHK010000520.1:0-5953 GCA_036521635.1 Bryobacteraceae bacterium
AGATCGTCGCGGTCGATGGTCGGCATATCTTTGCCGACGTAGCGGAACTCGGCGGGCGACTTGAATACCAGCTCTTCCTTCTTCGGAACCGGCTGCTTCACCGCCAGCGCTACCAGTTCGCCGAATCCGGCCTTGCGTCCCGACGCCGAGTGAACCACTTCGTGCAACTGCACCTTGCACTCAGTGGGCGGAACATTCCATTTTGCCGCCGCGGCGCTTTGCAGCATCGCTCGCGCGGTGGCGCCGGCCTGCCGGAAAGCGATGTAGAAATCGCGAATCGAGCACGAGCCGTCGGTATTCTGCGAGCCATATTTCTGATCGCCAATGGCCTGCTCCACTTTGACGCGCTTCCAATCCGCGTCGAGTTCATCGGCCGCAACCATGGGCAGCACGCTGCGAATCCCCGTGCCCATTTCCGAGCGATGAGTGACGATGATCACCGTGCCATCGGGTTGGATGCCCAGATAAACGCTCGGATGAAACGCCGCATCATCGGCCTCGCCCGCCTTTAGCAATGGCGCGCCCAACACCAACGCACCGGCCGAAACGACGCTCTCCAGAAATCCCCGGCGGCTGACAATATGGATGCCGTTCATGCCTTCACCCCCGCGGCCTGCTTGATGGCCTGTCGAATCCGCTGATAGGTTCCGCACCGGCAAATGTTGCCCTGCATGGCCTGGTCGATATCGTTGTCCGTTGGCCTGGGCTTGTCTTTCAGCAGCGCCACGGCCTGCATAATTTGTCCGCTCTGGCAATAGCCGCACTGCGGAACGTTATTGGCCTTCCAAGCCTGCTGCACCGGATGATCTCCGTGCGCGCTAAGCCCTTCGATGGTTGTGACGCTCTTGCCCGCGGCATCTTTCATCGCGGTAGTGCAACTGCGCGCCGCTGCGCCGTCGACGTGCACCGTGCAGGCGCCGCAAAGTCCCATGCCGCAGCCGAATTTTGTCCCGGTCATATCGAGGATGTCCCGCAGATACCACAGCAGCGGCATCTCCGGATCCCCGTCAAATTGACGATTGGTTCCGTTGATCTTAAGTCGGATCATACTACCAGCCTACACTCATTTATTCATTCCAACCCGCAGCAATACGACTCCTAGCTGACGCGGGTCCCCTTGAACCGAAAACGTTTTGTCGACGCCGATGGTGACAGTAGCGCTGTCTCCCTCGATCTTCAATGGTGCGCTCGAGACGGCATACCGGCCCGGGCCGCCAAAGGTCTGCGAAGCCACGCGCTGCCCATTCACATCCACGGAAACCTGCCGCGCCGGCGCCTGATCCGGAATGAAAAACTGCACCGACACCACCGCAGGCCCAGAAACAGGCTTCAAAAGTATCGTAGCCGTCCGGCCCATCCACCGCCACTGATCCTTTTCGAGCTGATAGACTCCGCCCGCAATCTGCTGCTCGGCCTCCGGAGCGTTCATCGGCAGATCGGAAAGAGCCGGCTTGCGTTCCACCATGACTTCCGCGCGAAGCTGATCCATCGGCGCCAGCGAAATATCGAACGGGCGAAGTCCCAACATCGTGGTCGAATACGCCGATCGCCCATGCAACGCCACCAACCGCAGTGGAATGACGGACCCGATCGTGCGCTCGGCAGTGGGCGCCAACATTCCTCCACCGGTGGTGAATCGCAACGGATAACCCAACGCGCTCGACACCACCATTTCGCCGGGGTGCAGCGCCTGACCTTCCAGCAATGGCAGCCCGCCTTCCGATTCGAAATAGTACTTCAGTCCCCACTCGCCGTTTATCCAAACGCGTTTAGATTCCGCATCGCTCTTGAGCTCGCCAGCGAACTGGCGATAGCCATTCCAGTGCTGATAATTGACGACGGCCAGCGTCACGCTGAGGACGAGTCCTGCACCGAATGCCACTTTGATCCGGAGCATCTTCGTCCGCCGCGTCGCCAGAATCGCCAGCGGCAACGCGATCGGCAAAAGGTAGCGCGCGGACCCGGCAAAAAAAATCAGCAACGCGCCGCCAAAAAAGACCAGCACCCATTGCGCGAGAAAATCCCGCCAGTTGCGCGCGCACCAAATCAGGATGCCGACGCCGATTGCGATCGACGCCCAAAACAGCGGATTCACATCGTAGAACGCAGCCCCGACCGCGGCGGGAATCGCCAACATCGGCGGCAGCCAGAGGCTAGGGAAAACCATCCAGGCCAGATGTCCAGTCAGCGCCACGGCGCTTTTCAGTTTCTGATCGAAAGCCTGAAATCCATACGTCTGCATGTAACCGGCCAGCAAGCTGGCAGGCATCGCGCCGCTCGATAAGCGTTCGTAAAGTTGCCAGACCAAAAGCACTGCGGGCGCCGTGAGGGCAGCCATCCACGAAGCCCGCCACCTCCGCCCGTACAACAGCAAAATCGGCACGAGCAGCACAGCTTGATATGCGGAAAGCGCCGCCAGCGCCATGCCCAGCGACGACAAAACCAGCAGCCGCACGGACCGCCGATCCACCGCCGCGACGAACAAAGCAATCGAAAGCAGCCAAAACGCGACAAACGGCAAATCCGATTCGAACGAACTCCCATTGATGACGAACGCCGGCGTCACCAGAAACAGCAACGTCGCAGCCAGCGGATGCGGACTGAACCCGCGCGCCAGCGACAGCGCACTAAATCCCGCAATCAGCGAAAACAGAATGTAAGCCGCGTGAAAAGGCGCCTCGGAAATATCTTTGAAGACCGCCAACAGCAGCCCCAGAAACCAGGCATTAAGCGGCGGATGCGGATGCCCCCGCATGTCCACGATCCTACCCATGAACGCATACCGCGCATGCGTGGGATGCAGCGGATCAATCTGCGCATGCTGCGCCCCATAAAGATAATTGATGTCATCGCCCTGAATCGGCTGATTCAGAAACGGAAGCCGCAACGCCAGCACGAATAGCGCGACGATGATAAATTCCCGGCGCAAAACTCAACCCCCTAATCGCTCATCAAAAAAATACACGGCCGCTCATCATCCTCCGGCGTCGTCGCCCAATACTTCTGCAAAATCGCATAAACCATCAGCCCAATCTCCCCCTCCCCCAGCAGAAAATATTTAGACGATTGCCGCATCAAATTCTGCCTGCTCAGCCCCAAAAAAATACTGCGCGGATGCACCGCCTCACTCAGATACGCAACCGCATTCGCAATCGCGACCGCCTGCGACGCCTCCACCAAAAAAGCCTCGCCATCCATCGTCACCTGAATCTCCAGCGGCGAAAGAAATTCGCTGCGGTTGTCCAATTGCGAAACGTGCAGAAAGGCCAGTGGCCCGTTGATATTGTAATGGGTCGTGATCTTCTCATACCGCGCCGCGCGCGACTTCTTGTCCAGGCTGCGAATCGGAACCAAATTCACTTTGTCATGGATTATTGCCTTCCACAATTTCTCCGATTCCGGATTGGCGAAGGTGATCCCCGCCACCCTCAGCTCAGTCGACCGAAGATAGCGGCTGGTCCCGCTGACAATCAGGATGAACGCAATAAAAGCGCTGGCGATGACGATTCCATCCGGCCGCTCAGCGATATTGGTGATGGTCGTGTAGGCGAACACCACCGTCACCAACCAACAATAGACACTGAGCTTCCGGCGCTTCTCTTTCCACAGCGACAGCGCCGCCGCCACGGCCGCCGACGACATCAGCACCAACACGCCGGTGGCGTACGCGCCGCCCTGCTTTTCCACGTTCGCGTGGAAAATCAAAGTGATCAGAACATTCACGCCGAACAACAGCAACACCAGCGGCCGCGCGGACGCCACCCAGTTCGGCGCCATGCCCACGCGCGGCATGTAGCGCGGAATCAGGTGCAGCAACCCCGCCATGGCCGACGCGCCCGCGAACCACAAAACCAAAATCGTTGAAATATCGTAGACGGTTCCGAAAGTGTTTCCCAAATACTCGTGAGCCAGGTAGGCGATGGCGCGTCCGCTGGCCGGCCCGCCCTCCTGGTAAACATGTTCGGGAATGAGCAGCGCGGTCACAAAACTCGAAACGATGAGCAGCACGCTCATGATCAACGCCGCGCTGGCCAGCAATTTGCGCGCGTTGCGGATTCGTCCGCGCGGAGGAATGTTGGAATTTTCGGTCTCGCCAGGATCTCCCCGGATGAGCGGCATCACGGACACACCGGTCTCGAATCCGCTCAAGCCGAGCGCCAATTTCGGGAACACGATCAGCGATGCGATCAGCAATCCCGTCCAATCGTTGTGTTGCCGGAAAAGCGCCGATTTCCAAGCGGGCAGCAGCGTGGGATGATGCAGCACCGACATCAGCGCGCGCGCCAGCACCACGGCATTCATGAGCAAATAGGGCACGCACACCAGTGTGGCCAACCCGATCGCTTCCGTAAATCCTTTCAAGAACACCAGCGCCAGCAGCAACAACAATATGAGCGTAATGCTCATGTGCGCGTCGCCCAGGAACGGATGCAGATATGGATTCTTCGTCGCGTGCGTGGCGGCGTCGGCGGCCGACAGCGTCATGGTGATCACGAAGTCGGTGCCCGCGAATCCAAGCAGCACCAGCACCAGAATTTTGCCCGCCCAACTCGGCAGCAGATTCTCGAGCATCGCGATCGAGCCTTGCCCCACATAGGACCGGCCGGCCACCTGCATGTAGATGGGTAAAGCGCACGCCAGCGTCACCGCGACCAGAATCGCCGTGGCCAATGGCGACAGCACGCCCGCAGCCAGCAGCGCGATGCCCGGTTGATAGCCGAGCGTAGAAAAATAATCGACGCCGGTCAGCCAGATCACCACGTACCACGGATGCTGCCGATGCTTAGTGTGGTCGTGAGCGTCGAGGTCTTCCCCGCCCCGCAGCCACCTCCGCAGGAATTGTGTCACCCTCCAAATTCCCAATCAGACATCCACAATCTCCATCGCCTGCTCCAGCGACTTCAACGCATCCCGCCCCTCTGCCGGACTGTATTCATGCGCGATGAATCCGGTAAATCCAAGATCGGCGATGGCCCGCGCCACAAAGCGGTAATTCAATTCCTGCGTATCGTCGATCTCATGCCGTCCCGGCACTCCGCCCGTATGGAAATGTGCGATGTATCGGATATTCTCGCGGACGCCGCGGACGATATCCCCGTCCATAATCTGCATGTGATAAATGTCGTACAGCAATTTCACCCGTGGTGAGTTCACGCGTTTCACAACATCCACTCCCCAGGTCACGTGATCGCACATGTAGTCTTTGTGGTTCACTTTGCTGTTCAGCAATTCCATGCAAATCGTGACGCCTTTGTCTTCCGCGTGCGCCTTCACCTTGTTCAGAAACAGCACGCAGTTGTCGGCGCCCTCGGCATCGGACATGCCCCGCCGATTCCCAGAAAACGTGATCAGATTCGGAGCGCCTTCCTGTGCGCACAGATCGATTCCCGCATGCATCGACTTCTCGATCGCATCGTGATTCTCTTTCCGGTTCAACGCATCCGGAATCGTCCCGCCGAAGCCCGGAACCATGCCGGGAACCAGCCCGTATTTCTTGAGAACCGGCCAGTCTTTCGGCCCGATCAGATCGTACGCCTTCGCGCCCAACCGCGCCGCGTCCCGCGCATTTTCCTCCAGCGGCCTGCCACGTGGAAAGACGCCGTTAGTCACCGATTGTTTCAACCTGCCTTTGCGGACCACGCCCTCCTGGAAAGCCAGCGCCGAAACCGCTCCGGCCGCGGTCATGGCGGGGAAAAACGTCCGTCTCGTCATAGCGCTATGGTATCAAGCGGGTCACAAACAATCTAAATAAATTCGCCCGCCGGTCATCTTCAGCGTTTAGTGTATTTTGCCGCGCCTTCGACGTCTTGGCCATCTGCAAAACCTCGAAGAAAACTTGACCGTACCAGCTAGACTCCAATCAGACTGCATTTGAAATTTTTGTGGGGCAGGTTGGTAACCTGCCGCCGATTGGCAATCGGCGTTCCTCGGGGATGCTAATAAATATAGATAC
>DATDHK010000521.1:0-12645 GCA_036521635.1 Bryobacteraceae bacterium
TCTGCTTCCCGCGGAAGTTTTTCCCGTTTATCACATCCTGACGCCGCGCGTGAGCAACCCGAGTCCGGCCGGGGACCTTGCGCCGTTTCAGTGGAGAATGATCTACCCCGCGGCTTTCGATTCCATCGGCGATGCGAAGGATTATTACAAAAAAACTTTCGGCAACCTGGACGAGTTCAATCGTCTGACCGCGAAAGGCGCCGCCGCGCTGGCGAAGGAAATAGCGCAGAGCAAGGCCCGCGTAATCGGCCGCTTCGACGAGCAAACCTTTGGCCGGAGCGAAACGTGGACGCTCAATCGCTTCGCCGCCGCCGACGCTCTGGCAATTCAATTCCAGAAGGATATGATGCGCACGGATCGCGCGCTGCACTGGCTGGTCTTCCTGTCGTTTTCATCCTTCGTTTTTTATGCCCACTTCCCCGGGCATCCGTTCCCCGCGTTCGCCATGGCTCTGGTGTTCCTGGGGTTGGGGTGCGTCGTTCACTGGCTTGCGAAGCGGCGGGCTTTGGACGACAAACGGCAAGATTACCGGGCGCTGGCTGAGGGTTGCCGCGTCGGTTTTTTTTGGCGGCTGGCGGGCGTGAGGGATTCGATCGCCGGCCACTATTTCGGCAAACAGCGGACGGAGCAGGATTGGATCCGCAATGCTCTGCGGGGTTGGGAGATCGGACTGGATCGTCATCCGCCGCCGGCGGCCTGGGCCGATCCGGAAGAGCGGCTGGAATTCGTGCTGAAGCATTGGGTGATAGATGAGCACGAATATTTTAGGAAGAGTGTGAACGCCAGTTTGCAAAAATCCACGCGCATGGAACGAGGCGCGGCTTTTTGCTTAGGGCTGGCGATCGGAATCGCGGTCATGCTGTTCGTTGCAGCGTATCGTTGGCCGATCGAGCCGCATTGGGTGGACGGCGCGATTATCTCGATCGACCTCTTTCTGGCTGGCGCGGCGCTGCTGCATCACGCCAACAAACGCATGGCGCATTCCGAGCATTTGAAGCAATACCGGCGCATGCTCAACATTTTCGATAATGCGTTCAAGTCGATTCAGGGCCTGTTGAAGACGAGGAACGTGACGGCGGCGACGTCATGCGTCCGGGCGCTGGGCCAAGAGGCGTTATTCGAAAACGGCTACTGGCTCCAGTTGCATCGCCAGCGTCCTCTGGAAATCCCGCATCCGTGAAAAATGAGGAAAAAAATCAAGAACACAAACAGGTGAGGTATCCAGCGACTTCCTCCGTTCTTCGAAATCATTCCACTCGCCCGAACTGGTCTGGTGTTCCTTGTGTTCCTCGTGTTCCTCGTATTCCTTCTGTATTCTTGATTCTTTCCCAGCTTCCAGTCACCTCATTCTTTTTCGATTCAGCCACGCCCTGACCATGGCGCGGTGCTCGCGATCCATGCAGAAGGGGAACGCTAGCCCATAGTAGATACCGCCGATTATCGCTCCCGCGGCGCAGAATTGGAACAGGTTGGCGCCGCTCAACAGCGTGGCGCGCAATGCGTATGCAATGGCCAGCACCGGCGTGGCGACCAATAGCGGGCGCGCATAAATCGCGGCCATATATTGGCCGAATGGCAACGACAGCGTCTTGCTGACCAGCGAGGGCGCGAAGAAGCCCCGATTCAAAATCATCAGGATCGAGCATGTCCACGCGGCGCCGATAATGCCCCAACGCGGAATCACTATCCATAGCACCGCCACCGCCAGTACGGCTTCGATAAATAGACCCTTTGCGTAGCGCTGGTGTTTGCCCAGGCCCATCAGCAGCATGCTGGAGCTGAACTGGGCCACGATCGCGAGCACGTAACCAATCAGTAGAATCGGCAGCAGCGGCGCAGCCTGCCGCGCGCCTTCCGGGCCGATCCAGATTCGCAGGAATTGGCTGCCGTGAGTCCAAAGCAGAATCGCCAACGGCATGAATATCACCAGGCAGTACCGGTTCGTATAGACAGCCAGTTTGTTGAGCCGCTCGGATTCTCCCCGCGCGGCGAGCTCGGCCGCGTTGACGTTGGTGACAATCCCGATCCGTCCTACGAAGTCCACCGTGTATTGCAGCAGCTTGACCGGCAGATTGTAAAAGCCGACGTACTCCGTGGGCAGGAAGTGCGCGATCAGCACCGGTGGGCCCTGGTTCAATCCCATGGTGGAAACGGTTTGCAGAAACGTGTGTATGCCGAAGCGCCACATCTGTTTGAGCATGGGAACGCCGGCCAATCGGACAGAAACCTGGCACGCCGGCAGAACTTTTCGAAAGTAGTAATAGTTCAGCGCATACATAATGCACTGGCTCAAAACGGTTACGATTCCGAGCGCGACGATGCCGTAGCCCAGATAGAGCGTTCCCGTCCAGAGAATCGCGCGCGCGCCGGTGGTAATGATGGTGATCCTGTTGCTGACATCGAATCGTTGGACGGCCTCCAGCGCCGCCGAGAACAGATTGAACACCAGGCCCAGGCACCAGTTCAAGGTCATCAACATCAATAATTGCCGGAAGGATTCGTGATACCTCGCGGAAATGTTGAAGAACATTTCCATGTAAGGCGCCGCGAGTGCAACCAGGCCCAGCATGAATACCGCGATCAGGCACGAATACGAAACCGCGGTGCTCATGACTTCGGAAACTTTGCCGGGCTCTTCGGTGGCCCAATAATGAGCCACATATTTCGCGGTGGCCGACCGGACGCCGAGATCCAGCAACCAGTAATATTCCACCAGCGAAAACGAGAGCGCCCAGATACCGTAGCCTTCCGGTCCGAGCTTTCGGAACAAATATGGCGATAGGAGAAATCCGGTTATGAGGCTGATGGCGACGCCTGCCCAGTTCCAGGCGACGTTCAAAACAAAACGTTCGGTGCGCCCTTTTGGAGCCGGTGTCATACGCGGAAACGGAAGAGCGCGAACAGAGCCTTGATGCCGTCCTTGGCGGTGATCTTCTTTCCGGCCGCGCGCGTTCGAGGCGTGTACTCGACCGGCATTTCCAGAATATATTCGCGGCGGCGCGACAGCTTCGCGACAATCTCGGTTTCCAGATCGAGCCCGTTGGAGCCCAGGTCGAGAGATTTCAGCAGCGGCCCGTCATAGCCCTTGATGCTGCTGAGAACATCCGAAACATAGCGATTGTAGAGAAACAGCGTGACCACGCTCAGCAGCATTCCGCCATACTTGCTGACCAGGTACAGGCGCTTCTTGTTCTCATAAATGCGCATCAGGCGCTCCGAGAGATCGGTGCATTTGGCGGCCCGCGTGCCAAAGACCGCCTTAAAGCGCGATTGCGCCAGCGAGCTCACCACCGCGTAGAGATCTTCGGCGCGATACTCATTGTCGCCCGGAAAAAATACGATCAGATTGCCGCGCGCCTTCTCGATCCCAAGCCGCATCGCGGCCCCGCGGCCGAACGACTTGGTCAGCTTGCAAACTTTCACATTCCTGACCGACTGCGCCCGCTCCAAAGTACGATCGCTGGATCCGCCATCCACCACGATCACTTCCTTGGTCAGGCCGAGCGGTTGGAAATCGAGGGCCGTCACCGACTTCAAAACTTCCTCGATGGTCGCTTCCTCATTCAGCACGGGCGCGACGATCGAAACCATGTGGTGAACATGCTGGAGCTCGACATCGATTCGCGACTGCACAATCCGCTGCAGCTCATCCAGCACGTATCCGCCGGAGTGCCGCCCCTCCTGCGACTCCCAGTCGCGCGCCTTCACCGTATCCAGCGGGAACGAGAATTTCGATTCGTCGAACGGAACGTATTTGGCCCGTCCCAACCCACCGTCTTCGCTGCTCTGCACGAAGAAGTGCGAAACAACGTCGCGCCAGTTCACGGCAACCCGTCCCTGCCGGCTGAGCGAGTGCAAAAGCTTGCGGGCGATGTCGTCGGCGTCGTCCGCCTGAATATCAAAATCCCGGTGGATGTTCGCGACGAACACTTTGTCCGCCTTGCTATTCGCCGCGATGGCCTCCGCCGCGCCCTCCGTCATGTATGACGGAAACAGCGAGGAGTGTTGGGTGCCCGGCCCATAAACAATGACATCGGCTTCGGAAATAGTCTGAGCGGCTTGCGGATTCAGCCGCGGCGTGACGCTGGCCTTGTGGAAGAGTTGCGGCCAGCCGCCGGCGGGTTCGGCCGGCGCATTTTCAACCCGGTCGCGGTAGGTGTGCGCATCGATCAAGTACAGCTCCTTGATCTTCGAATCGTCCTGCGCGGCCACGATGCTGGCCTCGCTGAGCAACACGCCGCCGTTTTCCTTCTCCGCCACCAGGAAGAGATCTTCTCCGAAAGTTATGTTGAGCAGGACGCCGCGGCCTACCTCATAAAAGTCGCTGAACTCCGCTATCGCCTGGTTGAAGTTCTCCGCTTGCTGGAGATAGGCGCCGGCGAAGAGCAAATTTCCGATGGCGCAATCGCTGAAATCGAAGTAGCGTCCCTGCCGTTCCTGCCCGTGCATGTAATCCAGGAAAGTGTTGAGGTAGCCGGACAGGCGTTTCCATTGCCAAAGCTCGAGGTGGGGAAACGTGTCCGCCTCCAGCAGGTGCTGGATCGCAAGCAGGGCATCGTCGCGGGACACTCCAACGGGAAGACGGCGATCGGAAATCGTTCGCAGGCTTTGCTGGCTTCGCTCGCGCGCGGGCATCAGGCGATTGATATTCTTGCGCACGTCGGAGGGGCCCAGCATACCCGGTATGAAGCGCCGCAAGCGTCCGGTGGAGTGGCCATCGTCGTAAGCGTTTATCAAAATCGTCAGCGATATCTGAGGATGCCGCAGCAGCGCTTCCACGATGCTCTGCGTGCCGCTTCCGCCGGAGAATAGCACGACATTGATCTTGGATCGGGATGCCGCTGGGAGCGTGGAATGAGGTTCTGCAAGAGGCGGGCGCGAAACGCTATGGATATCGGCAATGGACATTGCAGCGCCTCTAAGATATCAGAACGAATTTCTATAGGTTCCCGGCGCCGCTGGGCGCCAGTTTTCAATTGCCGGCTTGGCGGCCAGGTAGGTGGCCCCGGTGATTCCCAGGATGATTGGTAAGTAAATCGTATACGCTAAATGATCGAAAATCGTGCCGACGGCATACCCGATGATGCTGAGCAACATGCAGAAGCTTACGCCGGCAAAGTCTTCCAGTCCGGCCCGGTCGCGGGTGTGCCGGTAGACGCGGTAGCTCATTCGCATCGAGATCGCGATGCAGGTAATGTAGAAGAAAAATCCCGGCAGTCCGGACTCGCTGGACACCTGGGTGTAGGAGTTGTGAGTTTGCCGCCAGTCGGCCTGCTGCCCTTTGCTCGTTCTTACGTGCGCGTCCTCCACGATGAACTGGCCCGGGCCGACGCCGACGATGGGGTTCTTAAGCGTGAGCCACACACTGTCCCAAAAAAGACGTTGCCGTTGTACTTGGGAGTCTAGCGCGGATTCGTCTTCCACCGTGGCATTTGCGTTGTTGCCGACCGCCACATAGGTCAGACGGCGCCACGTGGACGACGGCAGCACCAGCATGAGAACGATGAACAACGGCACGGTCAGGGCGATGACCTTCAGCTTGTTCCGGCTGAGAAAAAAGACCGCCACCATCACCACCAGGCCCGCGACAAAGGCTCCTCGCGACCCGGTCTTGAGCATGTATAGCGCGGAGGCCGCTATATTGCACGTGCCGGCGATACGCAACGCTACGCCCCGCCGGAAAAATACAAACATGACGATGATGACGCCCAGCAGTAATTGCAGCGCCAGTTCATTCGCGTTGGAGAGGAAAGAAAAAGCGCTTCCCTGCACCGCAAAACGTCCGCCCTCGCTGTAGCCGAAGAGAAAGCAGCTCAGCACCACCAGAAAATTGCCTGCGCCCAGAACATACATGAGCGTCTTCAACCGTCCCGCGTTGAACACGCAGGCGCACACGACGAAGTACAGGATGAACACCCTGAAATAGTAATTGGTGAGCAGGTTCAATGTATCGCTCTTGTAAACGCTAAAGGGGGCGCAGATGCCCAGCCAGGCGCCAAAAGCCAGCCACCATTTCCCCAGCGGAATCGCCGTGCCGCGCAAAGCGGTGCCCGTAAGAACGAAGAACACCGGTAGCATGACCAGCGTTACGGTGGATAAATAGGCCTTGCCTCCCGCCAGCCGGAAAGCGAATTCGTTCGCATAACTTGACAAAAGATAGGTGCACAGCGTCGCAAAGCAAGCGGCGTGGAGAAAGGAGGAGTGCGGTTCAAGGACAGCCGGAAGCCTGACGGCGGCGGGCGCCACGGCTGGGCGGTCCACGCCGGCGGCGTTGACGGGCGGCGGGGCAAGAGTACGGAGAGCTCTGGGGTTGTTAAATCGACTCATGCAACGTCAAGCCGTCTTTGCCGGGAAACATCTCCAATCTAGCATGTTGCGTCAGACCCGCTCCCTTACGGTCGCGGCTCGGAAAAACGGAGCCCTTCCAAACCGCGATCTTCCGAACCGCGAGCTTCCGAGCCGCGAGCTTCCGAGCCGCGACCGTGAGGGAGCGGTCCCGGCTCAGTTCAGCCTTGCCAGCCAGCGATGGATCGCCTCAAGCTGCTTCGTCACTTTGTCCCGGTCTTCAGCGTCCGGTGAATATCGAAGGTACATTTCCAGGTCGCTCTTCGCGGCGCTGAACTCGCGCAGGTGCAGGCGCGCAACCCCGCGGGCCTTGAAATAATCCGCGTTGCGCGGGAATGCCTCCACCAGCAAATCCATGACCTGCGCCATTCTTCCGAATTGCTTTGCCCGGAAATAGGCGGAGCGCATGTTGTTCAGCATGCGAACCAAAATATACCGGTTGCTCACCGGCGCGAGCGTCGAAGGCTCCGACGACGAGTCTACGCCCGTGATCTCCCGCGCCAGTTCATGACAGTCCGTTTCCGTGAGCAGCTTGCCCGCATGGAATGGATCGATGTAGATGGAGTAATCGCCATCGTCGTATTGCACGACGAAATGTCCCGGCAACCCGATTCCAAATACGGGCCGTCCCATACGCCGCGCCACTTCCATATACACAACGGACAAGGTGATGGGAATGCCGGTGCGCCGGTCCAGAACGATATCGAGACAACTGTTGCGCGGATCTTCGTAGTTGGCTTCGTTTCCGCGAAATCCCAATTCTTCGAAAAGGTATTGGTTCAGCAACCGGACGAACTCGCGTCCATCGGCGGCCGGGTTCAGCCGCGCGGCCAGCTCCAACGCAAAGCGGTCCAGCATCTCGCGATACGGCGCCGCGTTCAGACCCGGAGTTTCGATCGCCGCCATTTCAAGCGCGGCGGTATCCAGCGCGATCGCGCTTTCGCTCTGCAACGCTGCTCGTAACCCTTGCACTCAGACCTTCCGCGTCATTCGAACTGTAACACCGTGCGGCGCAACTTTCACGGGCAGCACTTCGGCGCCGGCGTGTTCAATCGCCCGCGAGACCGTATCCTGCGCGCCGCGTTCCACCAGGAAGAAAACGCAGCCTCCGCCGCCGGCTCCACAGACCTTGGCGCCCAGCGCGCCCGCATTGCGCGTCACGCTCACCAGGCGATCGATGGCCGGCGTCGAAATGCCCGGCGCGTTTTTGCGCCGGTGCGACCATTCCTCGCGCAGCAGCCGGCCCACTTCGTTCCAGTCGCCCGTCTCGATGGCCGCCCGCATGGCGATCGCGATGGCTGTAATCTGCGCGAAATTCCGCGCCACTTTCCGGTTCCCGTCCAGGTATGCCTTGGTGACTTCCCAGTTGTTCACGCCGGAATTCCGGGGCGCGCCCGTGTAAGCCAATACGATTCGCTCGTTGAAATCGTCGAGATCCACTTTCATTTCGACGCGGTGGATGCCGCCCGGCCCCAGCTCGATGGCGCTGACGCCGCCGTACATGGCCGGATAGTAGTCCTGCGCGCCGGTTGGAACGCGGATGATTTGCGCCTCGACGTTTTGCGCGATCTCGCGAAGCTTTTCCAGCTTGTGGCCCGCGCCGGTAAGCCGGTTCAGCGCGCTGGCGACGGCGATGATCAGCGCCGACGACCCCGAAACGCCCGCGCCTGCCGGCGCTTCCGAATCCGTATGCAGCAGCAAGCCGGTTCGCGGCTCGAAAAAGCGGAGAACATAGGTCACCAGCGGCAGCCTGGGTTGTTTCGAGGCGCGCAGCTCGTCGAAGGAGGCGAACGTTTCCTCGGCTTCCAGATCGCCCGAACGCAATCGGATCTCCGGGGATTCCTGCGTTTCCAGGACGCAGCGGGTCCAGCGATTAATGGCGAAATTCAGCGTCACCGCGCCGGGGTTGTAGAGGTATAGAGGCCAGATGTCCAGCGTCCCGCCCGCCAGGTCCACGCGGCAGGGCGCTTCGGATATGATCTTCATGCGAAAGCTCTACTATACCGCTGGTGATATTCAGAATCTTCGGGGTTCGGTCGATGGAGGTTATAGGATGAACAACCGGAATGAGCGTTTCCGAGCCGCGCGCGTCGGCAAGCGGTATGGGCACTTCGTCGTAGCCGGTTTGATTTTGCAGATCGCAGCCATGGGCCAGTCTCCGCAGGCGGCCATGACGGCGTCTGTGGACAAGCAACGTGCATCCATCGCGATACAGGTAAAGTCCGTGCTCGGCAAGGCGGCAACCCCGGTGGGTTCGTTTTTCACGGCGCCCTGGGTTGAAGCTGCGTCGGCGGACCCAGCCTGCGACCCCGTAGCCGCCCCGGAACTGGATCGGCTGATTGAACAGAATTCCAAGGCCCAGGGCGTGAAACCCGATTTGATCCGGGCAGTTATCAGTCAGGAGTCGGCCAACCGGCCGTGCGCTGTGTCTCCCAAAGGAGCACAGGGTCTGATGCAGCTCATGCCCGCGACGGCGGCGCAATTTGGGGTCGCCGACCCGTTCGATCCCCAGCAAAACGTTGAGGCTGGCGCCAAGCTGTTGAAGCAATTGCTGTCCAAGTACGACGGGGATGTCGGTCTGGCCCTCGCGGCCTATAATGCGGGGGCGGCCAGGGTCGACCGCGATGCCGGAGTGCCCCATATCCCAGAAACCATGAGGTACGTTACAGAGATACTAGTAAAACTCCCTAAGTTAGAGTAGAAACTCGCTAAACCCGTTGGTTGTTTCCGACGATAGATCCAAATAGAGAGGCCCGCGTCCCGGTTCAGCCCTCAATGCCGGCGAAAATCACGTCTATTCCCCTGGAGGTAAGGCCGTCGCCCGCGTTCCCATTTCTGGAAGTGGAGGAAAATCCGGCCCAGCCATCCGTGATCCTGATCGTCGACGGAGAAGAAATCAACCGGCGCCTGCTCAAGGCCATTTTCAAGACCGCATCGTATCGGATCCGCGAGGCTCGCAAGGCTTCCGAAGCGATCGAGTTGCTCCAAGCCGAGAAAATCGATCTGGTCATTCTGGATCTAAGGCTGCCGGAAATGAGCGGACCCGAGCTTTGCCGCTGGATGAAAGCCAGCCGGCTCACCCAGCTTATTCCAGTACTAATGGTCACAAGTCTGCAGGGAATTGAAAATGAAATCGCCGGAATTTCGTCCGGCGCCGACGAATTTCTATTCAAGCCGTTGCATCCCGCCGTCGTCCGCACGCGCGTTCGCGCGATGTTGCGGAACAAAGCGCTTATCGATTGTCTGGAGGAAGCGGAAACCATTCTGTTCGCATTGGCGCAAGCGGTGGAGCAGCGCGACGCCTTTACCGGCCAACACTGCCAGCGGCTCTCGGTTGCGGCCGTCATGCTGGGCGAAGCCTTGGGTCTTTCGAATGCCAACCTGACCGCGCTGTTCCGCGGCGGATATCTGCACGACATCGGAAAAATCAGCATCCCCGACGCCATCCTCTTCAAGCAGGGATTACTGACGCCGGACGAATGGGACGTGATGCGCAGCCACCCGGCAAGGGGCGAAGACATCTGCCGGCCCATGAAGAGCCTGCGCCCGGTGCTCCCCATCATCCGCAATCACCATGAGCGTTGGGACGGGTCCGGCTATCCGGACGGTCTCGCGGGCGAGGAAATCCCGCTGCTGGCGCGCATCCTGCAGGTCGCCGACATCTACGATGCCCTGATCACGGAGCGGCCCTACAAGCCGGCGTTGTCCACTCAGGAAGCTTTCGCCGTGATGGAAGAGGAAGTCCGGCGGGGTTGGCGGGACCCTGAGCTGGTGC
Organism: Bryobacteraceae bacterium; assembly: GCA_036521635.1. Lineage (GTDB taxonomy): Bacteria > Acidobacteriota > Terriglobia > Bryobacterales > Bryobacteraceae > Palsa-89. The sequence goes on from DATDHK010000521.1 coordinate 10,121, forward strand.
CGTTGTTCATCAGCACCGTCCAAACCGCGCCCGCGGAGAATCTCACTTCGCTTGAGGCATCGCTCGAGAACATGCGCGCCGAACTTTCCAGGTAGCTGCGGCAAGGTAGCATAAAACCTGGCCCCAATGAAGTCTCTGGAAGTTTTGAACCGGGAAATTATCGTCTGCCGGAAGTGTCCGCGGCTGGTGGAATTCCGCGAGCACATCGCGCAGGTGAAACGGCGGGCCTATCGCGAGTGCGACTACTGGGGCAAGCCCGTGCCCGGTTTCGGCGACCCAAAAGCGAGCGTGCTGCTGATTGGACTGGCGCCGGGCGCGCATGGCGCCAATCGCACGGGCCGCGTCTTCACCGGCGACCGGTCCGGCGAATTCCTCTATAGGGCAATGTACGAAACCGGCTTCGCATCGCAGCCCACTGGCGCCTCGCGCGAGGACGGACTGCAACTCTTCGACGCCTACATCAGCGCCGCCGTGCGTTGCGTTCCGCCGGACAACAAACCGCTCCCGCAAGAGATTCGGAACTGCCGGCCATTTCTTGAAAGAGAACTCGGCCTGCTGAAGAACGTGCGCGTGATCGTCGCCCTCGGCCGCCTGGCGTTCGATGCGTATCTGACGATTCTGCAGGACCAATCCAAAATTTCACGCCGTTCGCAATTCGTCTTCGGACACGGCGTGGAGCATCGGACCGGCGCAGGACAGCCGCTCCTGATCGGCTCCTACCATCCGAGCCAGCAGAATACATCGACGGGAAAATTGACGGAAGAAATGTTGCGGCGGATTTTTGTGCGGGCGCGAAAAAGAATTACTTCGCCGCAGTTGCGGCCTTGACCACCGGTTTGTAATCCGCGTAGCTTTCGTCGGCGCTGGAGTTCTCGTTGATCATTCCCAGCGCCGACGCCTTCACGCGCATGCTGAAGCGTTTCGGCAGCCAGATCTTATCGGCCACCGGCTCTTGCTCCAGCACGAAACTGGTTCCCGGACCCACCTTGGCGAAAAAGCCGTAAAAGTTTACCGGCTTCACCACCTCCGCCTTCACTCGCACCCATTGAAATTGGCTCTTATCTATCCAGAGTTTTCCCGACATGCCCGTCAATACTTTTGTTTCCCGCGTCGTGGGCTGATAGCCGGGCTTGATCTTCGCATCCAGAACCCAGCAATCGTGTCCGTTGACCGCTTCCTCTCCGGTCAACTGGAAGTCGAACGCATCCGCCATGGCCTTGATCATGGCTGAATTCTGATTGCGTTCCTTCAGATATTTCGCCATGCGCTTGTTGCGTTCCCGGCTGGACTCTTGCCCGCGCCTGGCCGTCTCGACATTTAGCTTTTGCTGCTCCGCGGCCTGCGCGATTTCGCCGAGCGGCTGGTCGTTTACAGCGATCAAGCGATTGTACGGCGAGCCTTCGATCATCAACACTTGATAAACTTTCACCGTCGCCGCACGGTCGCGTTTGCTTTCCACGTCGCGTTCGACAAACGTATAATTGGGCGCCTGGTTCCAATCGGATTCGATCGCTTTGACCGAACGGCGGATCAGTTCCTGCACATCGGGGGTCTGGGCGGCGGTTGCCGAACCGCAGGCGGCCAGTGCGGCCAGTGCGGCGAGGATCAACGGCGTGGTTCTCACGTCCGCAATAATAGCAATCGCCTTGCCAAGCGGTTAACGCTATTGAATGGTTGGCGTTAGTGCAACCGGCGGCGCCTCTCCCGCGTAATCTTTCTATGCCGCCAGCCCGCGTCCGTGGTTGTTTTTATACGGCGTTGCCGGCCGCAGCCGCGTCGCGCGCCGCGAAACCCAAAACATGGCGTCCCGGTTCGCGTACGAAGATTTCGCGCATGCCATAAAAAGTGACGCGTTCCGGAACCAGCACCTCGGCATCCTTGACGCGCTTGAGGGCATCGCCGAAGTCGTCCACTTCGATATACAGGCTCGAGCCCAATTCAAGCACCGCGTCGGCGGCCGCGCCCGCGTCCTTCCGAACGCTCTCGCGCGATTGCAGCATTACTTCCGTGCCGTCTTTTTGCAGTATCACGAACCCGAGTTTGTCGCCTTCCGGGACCTCCACCGTCTTCTCGAACCCGAGTTTATCGACCCAGAATTTGAGGGACGGCTCAATTTCATCAACCAGCAGAATTGGAGTAATTTTCATACGGCTATGTTACTAGCCGGAGGCTTAGCCGCGATTGGAAAAAACGGTCATCGCGAGAGGGCCGCGAATTCGGCCGGCCGGTAGCCGCTCAACTCGCGAAATTCGTTGATGAAATGGGCCTGATCGTAATAGCCGCAATCCAGCGCCACTTGGGTCCAGTCGCCTCGCTTGGTTTTGCCCAGTTGCGCAACGCTTTCGCGGAAGCGGATCACGCGGGAAAAATGTTTTGGCGTCAAGCCAATCTGTTCCAGAAAAAGCCGCCGCAATTGCCGTGCGCTCATTCCGGCGTCGAAGGCCAACTCATCCACGCGCACCTGCCCGCATCTCGCGACAATCGCCGTCGCCACCCGCTGGACCACCCCGTCGCCGGGAAGGCCG
>DATDHK010000522.1:0-3408 GCA_036521635.1 Bryobacteraceae bacterium
ATTGCCGCCGGTGAGTTATGTGCGGCATAATCCGCTGGCGAAGAGAGTCCGGCCGGAGCCGGCGCGGATCGACACCACGCCTATAGAAGACCGGTTGCGCAATCTCCAGCCGCTGGAGTTGGAGCAGGTTCGGCGCACCTCCCAGGAGCCGTTGTTTAACAGCCTGATGGAGGAGCACCATTATCTCGGCTACGAGCAACCGGTGGGCGAACACCTGAAGTACCTGGTGAGGGCGCAAGGGCGGCCGGTCGCCTGCCTGGCATGGTCCTCGGCTCCGCGTCACCTGGGCAGTCGCGACCGCTACATTGGCTGGAGCGCCGAAGCGCGGCGCCGGAATATCCGCTTCATCGCGTACAACACGCGATTCCTGATCCTGCCGTGGGTACGGGTGGAGCACCTGGCGTCGCATATCCTGGGCCGAATGGCGGCGCGGATTTCAGAGGACTGGCAGCGGATGTACGGACATCCGATTTACTTTCTGGAAACATTCGTGGATCCGGAGCGATTCCGCGGAACCTGTTACCGCGCGGCCAACTGGGTATTGCTTGGCAAGACGACGGGACGGGGCAAGCAATCCAACAGCTATGTGCCGAACCGGTCGATCAAAGCGGTTCTGGGGTATCCGCTGACGAAACGGTTTCGCGAACTGCTCGGGGAGGTAGGATGAAGTCCGCCAAACGGCTCCGTGTCGATGTGAACCTGGATGAACTGGACCGGGTGCTGGACGGAGCCCGGCAAGCGCCGCTGAGCGAGGCTGATTGCGACAAACTCAAGAGCGCCTTGCATGCCCTGGCGGCGATGCTGGCGTCGCCGCGCAATACGGAGAAGACCAGCGCCGTGCTGGAAGAACCAGAGAACCCGGAAACCGGCGATGGTACTCAACCGGACACCAACGTTCCCCCGCAACCCGGACACGGGCGCAACGGAGCGGAGGCGTTTGGCGGCGCACAGACGGTCGACATTGCGCACCAGAAGTTGACGCATGGGGGCCGCTGCCCGGAGTGCGGGAAAGGGAACGTATACGGGCAGAAGGAGCCGAAGGTGCTGGTACGGATCGTGGGGCAGGCGCCGTTGGCGGCCACGGTTTACTCGCTGGAGCGGTTGCGATGCGGCGCGTGCGGGCAGGTTTTTACGGCGCAAGAGCCGGAGGGCGTAGGTCCGGAAAAGTACGACGAGACGGCCGCGGCGATGATCGCGCAACTCAAGTACGGCAGCGGGACCCCGTTCTACCGGTTGGAAAAACTGGAAGGTCAGTTGGGGATACCATTACCGGCAGCGACGCAGTGGGAGGTTGTCGAAGAGGCCGCCGAGTTGGTCAAACCGGCGCGGAATGAGTTGATCCGGCAGGCGGCGCAGGGCGAGGTGGTACACAACGACGACACCAGTATGAAGGTGCTCAAGCTGGAGCGTGAGCCCGGCGACGAACGCACCGGTGTGTTCACCAGCGGCATCGTTTCTACAGGGCAGGGCCAGAAGATTGCCTTGTACTTCACCGGCCGCCAGCATGCGGGCGAGAACATCGCCCATGTGCTGAAGCTGCGGGCGAAGGACTTGACCCCGGTGATACAGATGTGTGATGCGCTGTCACGGAACGTGCCCAAGCTGCCCGGCGGAGTGGAGATTCTGGTGGCGAACTGTCTGGCTCATGGAAGGCGCCAGTTTGTGGAACTCATTCAGAATTTTCCCGAGGAGTGCCGACATGTGCTGGAGATGCTGGGCGAGGTGTACCGATACGATGCGGAAGCGCGCGACGGCGCCCTGACGGCGGAGGAGCGGCTGCGGTTTCACAAGGAGCGCAGCGGTCCGGTGATGGAGAAACTGCACGGCTGGCTGGAGGCGCAGTTCGCCGAGCGGAAGACGGAGCCCAACTCCGGTCTGGGCAAGGCGATCACCTATCTGTTGCGGCACTGGAAAGCCTTGACGACGTTTCTGCGAGAAGCCGGGGCCCCATTAGACAATAATCTTTGCGAGCGCGCTCTCAAGCGCGCGGTGCTGCACCGGAAGAATGCGTTGTTCTACAGGACGCTGCACGGGGCCGAGGTGGGTGACTTGTTTATGACGCTGATCCACACCTGCCAGTTATGTGGCGCCAACTCATTCGATTATCTGACGGAGTTGCAACGCCATGCCCGGGAACTGACGGCCAACCCCGCGGAGTGGATGCCATGGAACTACCGGCAGACGCTGGAGCCGCTTGGCGTATGATGAATCCTGCCTGGCCGAAAAGGATCATCTTCGGCCGGGCAGAATGGATCTCATTCAATGCCCATAAAACGGGCCTCGCAGAAACCACAATCTGACCACGTTTTTGGCCAGCGACGAAGGCGGCCGAAAATGTTTCGGGCGGGTCTTTATGCCCGCGTGTCCACCATCGACCAACAGACCCTTCCGATGCAAAATCGTGCCCTGCGGGAGTATGCCGCCCGGCGCGGCTGGTCGATTGCCCTGCAAGTCCGTGAAGTGAACTCTGGCGCGGTCAAACGTGAAGCCCGCGAAAAGATACTGGAAGCCGCCCGTCGCCGGGAGATCGATGTGGTGGTGGTCTGGCGGTTAGATCGCTGGGGCCGGTCGGTAACAGATCTGCTGGCGACCCTCCAGGAACTGGAGCATCTCGGTGTCGGTTTCGTTTCGTTGACCGAGGCGTTGGATCTGACCACGCCGGCAGGTCGCGCGATGGCCGGACTGCTGGCGATCTTCGCCGAGTTCGAACGGGAAATCCTGCGGGAACGAACCCGGGCGGGTCTGGCGCATGCGCGGGAGAACGGGAAACGACTGGGTCGACCGGCAACCGCCGCTGTCCACGCTGCGGAAATCCGGAAACTGCATCGCGCTGGCGTCAGCAAATCCGAGATTGCCCGCCGCTTGGAGATCGGCCGCACTTCGGTTCGCCGGATCTTGGTGCCTGGAAAGGCGAGGTAGTGGCCACGCCGTCTGTGGAGGCTCAGTGAAGCGTCGGAAGCAAATCGCCGTCGGCGAAAAGGTTCCACTAGAACTGACCGAGCACGAGCTTGACCTGGTCATGAAACATACCTTTGCAGGCAACAACCTGACGGACCGTTTGCGCATCATGCCCAGTCCTGGCCGGCGACCGTTTTATCGCTTTACCTTGGAGGATCTGGATGAACTGGCCGGTTACGTGGCTGCAGAAGCAAACCACGCCAAGGTTAAGAAACTCGAGAAAGAGCTCCGTCAGTTGTACGCTCGGATAGCGGACATTCTGGAATCCTATACGGATGAGCCAGACGAATCCACGCCCTGAACGCATCTCGACCGCAGACAAATTCTTTCCCAGGCTGACGTACGCAGCCTTACCGAAAGCTCACGTTGCTCCCACTGGAGAGGCGAGCGGGGTTGCAGGCAGGTTCTGGAGAAGGCTCGACGGCATGGTGACTTGGCCGGCCATTGCCC
>DATDHK010000523.1:0-10470 GCA_036521635.1 Bryobacteraceae bacterium
GAATTACCTGTGCCGGTGGCGCCAAAACCTGTAGCGAAACCGGTTGCCGTGGCACAGCCGGTGGCGCTCAAAACGAAGCCCCAAGTTCCGGCGGAAGCGCCCGTTGCCGACGCGAAGTTGAGAGTTCTGCTGGCGGAAGACAACGAAATCAACCAGCGCATCACCATGCGATTGCTTCAAAAGCTGGGAGTGGACGCCGACACGGTGGTGAATGGCCGGGAGGCGGTGGAGGCGCTGGAAAAGAGAAGGTACGACCTGGTTCTGATGGATTGCCAGATGCCCAGCATGGATGGCTTCGAGGCTACTGCTATTGTTCGAACACGGGAGGGTGTCAAGCAGCACACGCCGATTTGCGCCCTGACGGCGAACGCGATGGAAGGCGATCGCGAAAAGTGTTTGGCGGCGGGGATGGACGACTATATCAGTAAACCAGTCGGGCTCGATAAGCTGCAGAGGGCGGTGAATCGATGGATACACCGGATGGAAGAGCCGGCCGGCGTGTCGAGTTAGTTGTTGGGCAGGTTGGTAACCTGCCGCCGATTGTCAAATCGGCTGTTGTTATCAGGAAACTTCGCGGACAGGCCGATTTGCAATCGGCCGGCAGGTTACCAACCTGCCCTACAAATACTCACGGTATAATTCAATCGAATGGATATTTACGAGGAAGTGGTCCGCCTGCGGCGACTTGGGCAGAAGTGCGCGCTGGCCACTATTGTGCAAGTGAATGGGTCCATTCCCAGCTACGAGAGCGCCAAACTGCTGGTGCGCGAGGATGGCTCCATGCTCGGCACAATTGGGGGCGGGTGCGTGGAGGCGGAAGTCTGGAACGTGGCGCGCGACGTGATGCAGAGCGAGCGGCCGCGGCACATGAATTTCAGTCTCGGCCAGGATGCCGCGTACGACAATGGCCTGATTTGTGGCGGCCAGTTGAGCGTGTTCGTTGAACCGGTGGTACCGCAGCCACGGGCCTACATTTTCGGCGCTGGGCATATTTCGAAAAGCATTTCGAAGATCGCAAGTATGGCCGGGTTCGCGAGCGTCATCGTCGACAATCGCGAAGCCTTCGCCAATCGCGACCGGTTTCCCGAAGCCGACGAGATTTTCGCGGAGGAGTACGAAGAAGTTTTCCCGAAGCTCCCGATTCGCGACACCAGCTATGTGGTGATCGTCACGCGCGGCCATCGCGACGATATGCGCGTGATGCGCTGGGCCGTCGGCACCAACGCCAAATACATTGCCATGATCGGCAGCAAGCGCAAGGTCATCGGCGTGGTCAAGGAATTGGAGAAGGAAGGCATCCCTCGCGAGGCATTCGAGCGAACCTTCGCGCCCATGGGGCTGGATATCGGCGCGATCACTCCGGAAGAAATCGCGGTCTCGATCGTGGCCGAGATGATCGCCATGCGCCGTACGCCGGAAACTGGCTGGCGCTCTCTTTCCAAATCCGTTTTCGCCAGCGAGTCCCCGCGGGCGCTCATCAAGTGAAGATCGCGGGCATCATCCTGTCCGGCGGGGCATCACGTCGCATGGGTACTCCGAAAGCGTTGCTCCTCATTGAGAATGAAACTTTCCTGGATCGCATGATCCGGCTGTTTTCGGACGTCTGCGATCCGGTCATTGTCGTTCTCGGGCACAATGCGGAACAGATCCGATCTGGAATTCAGCGCGCTTCGCAAGCCACGTTCGTTGTGAATCCGGATCCCGAGCGGGGCATGCTTAGCTCGCTGCAGTGTGGACTTGAGGCACTGCCCGCCGATACAGGCGCGGTCATGTTCACGCCGGTGGATCATCCGGGCATTCAAGGCTCGACGATTGAAAAACTGGCGGCGGGGAACGCTCCGCTCACAATCCCAACTCATGGCGGCAGTCATGGTCATCCAGTCCGCATCACTCGTCCGCTGATCGCCGAGCTACTCGCTCTCCCCGCGTCAGCGCAAGCTCGCGACGTGATCCATCGGCATCTTTCTGAAGCATCTTTCGTGGATGTCGACGATGCCGCCGTCGGTATCGACATAGACGATCCCGGCGCTTACGCCGAACTTCTGGCGCACCGGTCATGAAGTACGTTTGGCGCACACTCGTCATCGTCATCGCGGTCGTGATCGCGATCGGATTCCTGGCGCCGCACTGGCGCGCCGACCGCTTGCGGCCACCCATTCAAGCGGCGCTCGAGTCCGCCCTGAACCGGTCCGTGCGCATTGGCGCGGTGCATTTGAATCTCTTCACTGGGCCCGGATTTACGGTGGACGATGTCGTGATCGATGACGATCCCGCGGCGGGAATCGAGCCGTTCGCGTACGTCGAATCGATGCGCGCGCGCGTCAGTCTCACCGGTATCTTCACCGGTAACCTTGCTTTCTCCAGTCTTCGTTTGGACGCGCCCAGCGTGAACCTGGTGAAGATGCAGTCCGGCCCGTGGAATATCCAACGATTGTTGGATCGCACATCGCAAACCAACGCCGCGCATCGGCATGCTGTGCCGGACATACAGATCCGCGAGGGCCGGTTGAACTTCAAGTTCGGAGATACGAAATCGGTTTTCTACATCAGCGGCGCCGACCTGGATATTTATCCGAACCAGAGCGGCGACGTGGTCGTGCGATTTTCAGGAGCGCCGGCGCGCACCGACCGGGGATCGCAGGCTTTCGGTCTGCTCACCGCGCGTGGCATGTTGCGCAGTGGTCCTGGCGGTGAAGACCAGCTCAACATGGGACTACATTTGGAACGGACAGCCATCTCTGAACTGGTCCGGTTGTTCAATGCGCGCGACATGGGCGTGCATGGATTCACGGTTGCGAACGCCAGGCTGGCTGGTCCGCTTTCGCATCTTGAAATCGCGGGCGACGTGAACATCACCGACGTCCATCGCTGGGATCTGATGCCGCCTAAGGGAGAAGGCTGGACGCTTAGCTACCGCGGGCTGCTCAACATGCGCTCGCACAATCTGGACGTCGAAACCATCGCAGCGGAAGGTCAAGTAGCGCCGGTTTCCATCAAGCTGCGATTGGCGGATTATCTTTCCACGCCGAAGTGGGCCGCGAGTTTCACGTTTCGCGATCTCGCGGCCGCGTCGCTGGTGGAAACCGCGCGGCACATGGGAGCTCCTTTTCCGGACGGCGTGCAAGTGGACGGCAAAGTGGAAGGCGGCATCGGCTATTCGAACGACGGCGGTCTGCAGGGGCAGTTGATGCTGCGGAATGCTTCGGTGAAATCGCCGCACGCGGTGTCGGCCGAGTTTGCGTCGGCGCCGGTGCTGTTCAATAACGATCGGATTTCATTTGGTCCCGCCGACATGGAACTGGGCAACGGCCAGGCGGCTGAGGTGGAGGGTGAATACGCGGTGGACAACAGTCACGCGTCACTCAAAATCACCACCCGGCAACTGACCATCGCGGAAGTACAGACCAGTGCGGAGCGCGTCATCTCCGCGCCACCGATCCCGCTGCTTGAAAAACTCCGGCAAGGAACATGGAGGGGCTGGATCGCTTTCGAACGGAAAGAAGATCAAGCCGGTGTTTGGACCGGCGAATACGAATTGCAGAATGCGGTGATGGACGTCCCGGGACTCGCGGCGCCGGTCCGCTTCAGCGCGGCGTCGGTGGAGATGAAAGACGGCGGCATTCAAATCAGCCGGATCCGCGCGCACGCCGGCACGGTGAAGCTGGAAGGCGACTATCGCTTCGATCCCTCCGCCGGCCGGCCGCATCGCGTCCGCATTACCATTCCCGAATTGCAGCTCGCGGAACTGGAGCGCCTGATGCTGCCCACTCTGCAGCGCCACGAAGGATTTCTCGCCCGGACGTTCCGTCTCCGTAAAGAGGCGTTGCCCAAATGGTTGCTGGAGCGCGAAGTGGACGGCTCGATCCAGGTGACCAGCCTGCTGAACGGCGACTCACCAATCGGCGAATTCCGCGCGCACCTGGTGTGGGATGGCGCCACGATTCTACTGTCGAATGTCGATTGCCGTCTGGACACAATGCACGCCACGGGCAAGATGAGCGTGAACGTGGCGAGAAGCGCGCCGGCTTATCATCTAACCGGAAACGTCGAGAACCTGGACTACCGCAACGGGCAATTGGATATCGACGGCGACCTGGAAACCAGTGGGACGGCGCAGGACCTGCTGCTGAATATCCGGTCGAAAGGGACGTTTGAAGGGCGGGGAATCGAGTTGGGTCCGGAGACGCAGGTGCGCGAGATCACGGGCGCGTATCGTGTTGCGGCAACCGGTGGAATTCCGCGGCTGTCACTTTCCAATGTTTTGTTGTCGCAAGGATTGGATACATTTTCCGGACAGGGGGCGAGTCAGCCGGATGGGCACATTATTTTAGAGCTGACTAGCGGACGCAGGCAGGTGCGGATGAGCGGGATGCTTTTGCCGATGCATCCTGAGACGCCGGCGAGGTAGCGTCCGCGTTCTGTACGTTACGAGACATCTTCGTCGACGTTGACTAGCCTTTTACCAAGTATTTACAATGTAAAGCATGGAGTTGAATGGGACGCCGGGATCGAAAGCACATCGCCCGCCACCGCCATCACTCCGGAAGAAGCCGAAGAGGCCAACCTGATCGAACCCTTGGAAGCCGCGGTTCAACAACATAAAAACGAAGAGCGCGTGCTCTGTCTTGGACACACCAAGTCCGGCCGGCTGCTTACGATTCTGTATGTCGAGCGGAATGACAAGATCCGGGTAGTCACGGCTTATGAAATGACCAAAGAACAAAAACGACTCTACTTCGCGGGGAAAATGACCATGCCCAAAAAGCCCATCACCATTCCTAAGTTCCGCACCGAAGCCGACGAGGCTGACTGGTGGGACAACCATCCGGAAGTAGCTACGGAGATCATGAAACGCGCGATCAAATCCGGCAGAGCGAAACGGGCTGTGCCCTTGAAGACTGTCACCATGCGGCTACCGGTGCCCGATATCAAATCCGCTCAGGACCTCGCGCACCAGAAGGGGCTTCCTTACCAGACGTACATCAAAATGCTGCTACACGAGGCCCTGAAGAAAGAGAGTTCCGCATAATCAACTCACAAGAGCGCCAGGAGATAGAGCTCCGAGATCTACAACAGAGCGTCGAAGCTTGGTTCGGCTCCAATTCGCCAATCAATTTCCGCAAGGACCAAATCCGGGTGCGGCGCATACTTAACTGGGGTGGATTCGTCACCAGCTCATTCCGCGTTGGCGATGGCGAGCGCACCGCGCATTTGAAATTGGGAAGATCGCCGGAGCAGACGCAGATGCGTCGCTGGTTGACGGTTCATGAACGGCTGGAACGATGCTACCGCGCGCCGCGAATCCTGGAATGGGTTGAGATTCCCGGCGCCGATCATGCCGGCTTGTTGTTTGAACATATCGACGGCAGCAACTGGGACATCGACAGCCGTCCGGATTTGATGAATGAGATTGTGGGCCTGCTGGCCACACTGCATGGGGATGGCGAATTGGTGCGGGCTTTGGGCGATCCGGCGAGGACTTATCGCGATTGTTGGGAGCTGCGCTATCGGGAGCTTTTCGAAGAGCATCTCAAAGCGGTGCGCGGCTGCCGGCCGTCCTTCGTTTCGAATGAGTTGTTGGAGTGGATGGAGCGGGAGTCGGAAAAAGTCATCGCGATCGGCCGGGAACATTGGGCTTTCGGCGGCGTGTCCCGATCGGCCTGTCATTTGGATTTGTGGCACGACAACGTGATGCTCGACAAAAGCGGTGACTGGTGGATTCTGGATTGGGACGGGCTGGCCGTCGGCGATCCGGCGGAAGACTACGCGACCCTGCTCTGGCCTTTCGTCCATCGGCGCGGAACCGACTGGCGGAATGTGCTGGGGGCCAACGTAGATGCCGCGTTTGAAGCGCGAATGGAATTGCATATGCGAGCGATTACGCTGGACTATGTTGTCGATCCACTGGCCGATTGGGTGGAGTGCGACGTCCCCGAATGGATGGATAAGGTCCGCGCGAGAAAGCAGCGGGAGCATGTTGAATGTTTGGATTTGTACCGGCGAAAATGGGGCTGAAGCTATGGTTGATTCCATTCAATTGACGGCGGTCATCGCGCGGAAAGATCCTCGGCTGCCCCGGTTCGTGATTGTTCCCAGCTCTGCAATTAGCGCCTGGAAGCTATCTCAAACAACGGTTGTCGAAGCGGCCAAGCAGGCCTGGGGTCGTCTTTCAACAGGGTCGCAGCGAATGCTGCGTGAAAATGTTGCGGCAGCCAAACAACCGGCCACGCGGGCACGCCGCACGGCGGCGGGGCTGGTCCCATGCAGTTTACTCCGCGGCCGTCCGATACAATAACATTAGATCCCGTTACATGAACGAACCCACGATTGCGCTGCTCGACGATGCTCACGGCGCCGTGCGAGAGCGGCTTGCCGCGGCTTGGCAACTACACATCGAGCGCATCTTCGCCGAAGCCATGTCCGCGCAGGCGGTTGAGTCCCGCACGGCCGCGCGGCGGGAACTTTCCGAGAGGCTGAATCAGTCCGTCCGCCGGCTCCGGCATTTCGATAGCAACTCGCAGTGGGGCCAGGCATTGGTTGAAACCACGCAGGGATTTTGCGATCGCGCCGCGTTGTTCACCATCGAGAGCGGCGCGCTGCATCTCGAAGCTGCGCGGAATCTGACCGGTGGAATGGCAATGGAAAACGTTCCACTCGCTTCCGCGCCGGCATTTGCGAACGCCGTCGAATCGAAGGACACCGTCATCGCCATGCGAACCAAAGGGGAGATGTCCGATCCGATCGCGTCGCTGTTGGGCGAAGCCGAAGGCCGCAAGTTCTACTTGTTTCCGGTGGTCACGCGCGAACGAGCCGGGGCCGTTCTTTATGCCGACGCCGCGGATCGGCCGGTTGAATCCGGCGCTTTGGAACTGCTGGCGACGGTGGCCGGCGCGGTGCTGGAGAGCCGCGCCGCAATTTCCAATCAAAGCAACCTGGTGAATATCGCCGATTCCGGAAACAAGCCGAAAGTATCTTCCTGGTTTTCGCTCAGCAGGGAAGAACAGGAGCTACATCTCAAGGCGCAGCGATTTGCCCGCGTTCACGCCGCCGGCATCAGGCTTCATAAATCCGAAAAAGTGAAAGAAGGGCGTAGCCGGCGCGCTTTGTATGCGTCTCTTAAGACAGAGATCGATTCCGCCCGCGACGTCTTTCAGCGGGATTTTCTCCCGATGTCTCCGACCATGGTGGATTATCTCCATTTAGAACTTTTGCGAACGCTTGCCAACGAAAATGCCGACTTACTTGGTCCCGATTATCCCGGCCCGATGGTTTAGACTCGCGCGCGCCATCGCGCTCGTGAGTTTATGCGCCATGGCTGTGTCCGCGCAAACACTGGACGTGCTGGCGTCGAATTACAGGAAGACGCCCACTCCGAAGTCGCGCGCCGCGCTGTTGAATTTTGCGAACACTCATTCAAGCGATAAGAATGGCGCGCTGGCATTTCTGGTTTTGGGCGCTACCGAAATCGACCAGCGTCAATTTGGCGACGCGTTGCAGCATTTGAAGGCGGCGCACAAACACTTGCCCAAGCTGGCCGACTACATCGCGTATCTCAGCGCGATGGCGCAGTCGGAACTGCGCGAGTTTCCGGAGACCGAGCGAACGCTGGCGCCGGTCTGGCAATCTACGCCGCCCTCGCCACTAACGGGGAAATCGGTGGCGTTGGAAGTGGAGTCCTATCTCCAGACTGCGAGCGCCAAGAAGGCTATCGCGCTGGTGCAGCAACATCTTTCGGATTTGAGTGAACCGCAGGCCGAACTCCTGCTGGCGCGCGGATACGAGGCCGATGGAAACGGAAGCGCGGCCACGATGCACTATCAAAGGATATACGTCGACTTTCCGTTGTCGCGGGAAGCGTCGGATGCCGAGTCTGCCTTGGCCCACTATACGCTGCCTCTTCCGAAATCGATACTCGCACGTTGTCTGAAGCTCATCGAGGGCGGCGATTACTCTCGCGCGCGGCGAGAGATTGCGGCGCTCTTACCGCAATTGAGCGGCGCCGATCTTGAGCGGGCGCGCGTCCGCATGGGAGCCGCTCAATATCTGGCGCGGGACAACAAGGGCGCGCACGAATACCTCAATTCCTTGCACGTGACGACGCCGGAATTGGAAGCCGAGCGCTTGTACTATCTGCTGGAGAGCTCGCGCCGCCTGGATCGAATCGATGAGATGAATGCCGCACTCACGAAGCTGAAGGCATATCCGCAGTCCGTATGGCGTTTGCAAGGCCTGATCGGAGCGGCCAACTATTATGCGTCCCACAGCCAGCCGGAATCGGGCGAGCCCCTGTATCGAACCTGCTATGAAGCCTTCCCAAGCGATCCGCAGTCCGCGCAGTGTCACTGGAAGATTGTGTGGGCCGAATATTTGCGCGACCCATCGCGGTCGTCGGGACTTTTTCAGGAACACTTGAAGCGTTACCCGGAATCCGAGCGCGCCAGCACGGCGTTGTATTTTTCCGGCCGTGTGGCGGAGGCGAAATCGGACGTGGGTACTGCGCGCGCTTATTACGAAGAAATCAACAATTGGTATCCCAATTACTACTACGCGATGCTGGCGAGAGAGCGGCTGCGGATGCCGGGCGTAGCAAAGGCGCTGCCGTCGGCCGACGCTGCGAAGTTCCTGGCCGCGCTTCCGTTGCAAAGACGCAATCGCACCGAGAACTTTGTGCCGAGCTCGACAACTAAGGAGCGCATCGAGTGCGCCGAGCTGCTGGCCTCCGCGGGTCTGGACGATTTCGCGGACTCGGAACTCCGCTATGGGGCGAAGGTGGACGGCCAGCCGCAGCTCATGGCGGTGGAACTCGCCGAGCTGGCGAACCGCCGCGATGCACCCGATCAAGGCATTCGCTACATCAAGCGTTTCGCGCCGGGTTATCTGTCGATGTCCATCGCGTCGGCGCCAGACAAGTTTTGGCGGCTGGCCTTCCCGCTGCCTTACCGCAAGCCGCTGGAAGAGTATTGCCGCGAGCACGCGCTCGATCCGTTCCTGGTGGCCGCGTTGATCCGGCAGGAATCGGAATTCAATACGAAAGCGGTGTCGCGCGCGAATGCCCGCGGCCTCACGCAGGTCATGCCGGCCACGGGACGCGAGCTTGGACGCAAGCTCAAAATCGCCCGCTACCAGACCAGCATGCTGTTTACGCCCGAGATGAATCTGAAAATCGGGACTTACTATTTGAAGGTGCTGTTCGATCAACTGCACGGTAAGTGGGAAGAGACGCTGGCGTCTTATAACGCGGGTAAGGGGCGCGTCAACACTTGGGTGGCGTCAAACAATTATCGCGAGCCGGCCGAATTCGTGGAAAGCATTCCGTTCAGCGAGACGCGATTGTATGTGCAGAGCGTTTTGCGGAACGCCGAGGTTTACCGGCGGTTGTATGCCGTAAAGACCGCTCCCTGACGGTCGCGGCTCGGAAACGCACACAAATTTTACCGAGCCGCGACCGTGAGGGAGCGTTTGCGACTAGATTTGTAAAACTGCGGCGCCGCGGATTGCGTCGTTCTTCAAGGCGTTGAGTGCACGGTTTGCTTCTTCGAGGGGAAAGACTTCGGTCGCGATGCGGACGGGGATCTCGGCTGCAACGCGCAAGAAATCGTGTCCATCCTGACGCGTGTTGTTGGCCACGCTGCGGACCACACGTTCCTGGTAGAGCAAATTGTAATCCAGCGACGGAATTGCACTCATGTGAATGCCGCCCAGGGCGAGCGTTCCGCCCTTCTTCAGCGCCTTCAAAGCCGCCGGAACAATTTCACCTGCCGGGGCGAAGATGATTGCGCTGTCCAGCTTTTCCGGTGGGGCCTCAGTGGTTCCGCCCGCCCAAATCGCGCCCAGCTCAAGCGCGAGCTTTCGATGACGCTCATCGCGAGTGCAGGCATACACCTCCGCACCCCAGTGGCGCGCTACTTGGATTGCGACATGCGCCGCGGCGCCGAATCCATAAAGTCCCAGCCGTCCACCGCGCGCGATGCCGGACAGGCGCAGGGAACGAAATCCGATGATGCCAGCGCATAACAACGGCGCGGCGTCCAGGTCGGCGAACCCGTCGGGAATCGGATAGACGAAGTCCTGCTGGGCAAGAGCATACTCGGCGTAGCCGCCGTCCACCGTATAGCCGGTGAAGGTGGGCTGGTCGCAGAGGTTCTCTTTTCCGGCGCCGCAATATTCGCAAGTCCCGTCGGTAGAGTGGAGCCAGGCGATGCCGACGCGCGTACCGATGGGGTAGCGGACGGCGCGCTCGGCCGCGGCTTCTATCACGCCCACCACCTGGTGCCCGGGCGTGATGGGCGACTTGCGCGGGGCGAGCTCACCTTCAATCACGTGCAGGTCCGTGCGGCAGATTCCGCACGCACTCACGCGAACCAGCACCTGCTCCGCGGACGGCGCCGGTTTCGGAAGATCGACGAGCTCGATGGGATTGGTTTCAATCGGCGCGGGCGATCGGACAACGCAGGCCCTCATGGCCGTATA
>DATDHK010000524.1:0-1935 GCA_036521635.1 Bryobacteraceae bacterium
CTCCACGCAACGTCTACAGGCCCTGACTCCGTTCCTCCAATCGCTCGATACGTCGGCAATGATGGTGGTCTCGCACGGTCAAGTGGTGTACGAATACGGCGACCTTGTCAAGCTCAGCTATCTCGCGTCCTGCCGCAAGAGCATCCTCGCAATGTTGTATGGCAACTATGTCGCGTCCGGCCAGATCCCCCTCACCAAAACCCTTCGCGAAATGAATTTCGACGACGTCGGCGGACTGCTGCCCCGCGAACTCGACGCCACCGTCGAAAATCTGATCACCGCGCGCTCTGGCGTTTATCACCCGGCGTCGTATCCGGGCGATGCCTCCGATTCCGCGCCCCCGCGCGGCTCGCAAAAGCCGGGCACCTATTATCTCTACAACAACTGGGACTTCAACGCCGCCGGCGCCGTCTTCGAGAAACTGACCGGGAAAGACATCTACGACGCTCTCGAAAGCGACCTCGCGAAACCGATCGGCATGCAGGACTTCGACCGCTCGCTCCAAAAGAAAGAAGGCGACGCCAAGCTTTCCACCATTCCCGCCTACCCCATTCATCTTTCGACGCGCGATATGGCGCGCATCGGCCAGCTCATGCTGCGCGAGGGTAACTGGAACGGCCGCCAGGTGATCCCGCGCGACTGGGCCAAACAAATCGTTTCGCTCGTCACGCCCGTGTACGACATGAATCCTCCGTCGTGGAAAGAATACGCGCAGGGCAGCCTTTGGGGCTACGGCTACATGTGGTGGGTCTGGGATGGTCAACGCCGCGAAGGGCCGTTCGCGGGAGCCTACACCGCTCGCGGCGCAATCGGCCAGTACATCACGGTGTTCCCGGCGCTCGACGTAGTGGTCGCGCACAAGACCGTCCCCAGCACACGCGGCGAGCGCGTGCGCAACGTGTCCGGCATGGAATATCAGGCGATCCTAATGCACATCACCGCCGCGTATTGCGGGAACAGGTGCAGACAGTAGCTTTACCATTGGTGAAGAACAAGAATGCGGTGCGCTTCGCTATCCGAAACGTAAAGCGCGCCGTTCACGAATAGCACACCGTGCGGACGCGAAAGCTCCCCGCGCACCCCCGTCCCCAGCACCGTCGCGATGATGCCGGTTCTCAAATTCACGCTCCGGATCGTATGATTCTCCGTATCGGCTATATAAAGGATGCCGCGCGGATCATAGGCCAGCCCCTTAGGCCCGGCCAGCCTGGCGTTAAGCGCCGCGGCCCCATCGCCCGAATAGCCTTGCTCGCCGGTACCAGCCACGCGGTGGAACGTTTGGGTCTTGGCGTCGATGCGATAAATTGCATTACCCTCGCGCAATGCCAGATAAATATCTCCGTTGGGCGCCACCGCCATGGTGCGCGGACCCTTTAGCGGCGTTCCACTAACGGCGGCGCCTTCGGGTGTTGGATTTGCCTCGCCCGTCCCTGCGTAGGTTTCAATGATTCCGGCGTGCAGCCGGCGGATCCTCTGATTGCCGATGTCGCAAATCAGCAAGTCGCCATGGCGATCGAAAATGATGCTGTGCGGTTGTCGCAATTGCGCCTTCACTCCGCGTCCGCCGTCACCGCCGAAGCCCGCCGCGCCAGTTCCCGCAACCGTTGAGATGACACCCGTTTTCATATCCACTTTGCGGATGACATGATTGTCGCGCTCGGCTATATAGAGATCGCCTTTAAAATCGAAACGCAGCTCGTGCGGCATGTTGAGCGCCGCGTTAACAGCAGGCCCGCCGTCGCCGCGATAGCCGCGTTCACCGGTTCCAGCGATTGTCGTCACACGCCGCGTAGCCAGGTCCATGCGCCTGATCCGCTGGTTGTCGAGGTCACAGAAATATAAGGCGCCGTCGGGACCAAGCACTAGGCCGTACGGGTTGTTGACTTGAACGTCGGAGAAGCCCGCCACGCCGTTCCCAAGAAGTGTCAACACATC
>DATDHK010000525.1:0-2402 GCA_036521635.1 Bryobacteraceae bacterium
CCCCCCCGCCACTCAGAGCGGTTTCGACTTCCGACGCCAGCAAAGAAACAGTAGGCTTCTCGAAGACAATCGCTAAAGGAAATTCGATCTGAAACGTGTTACGGATGCGCGCCGCAAGACGTGAAGCGAGCAAGGAGTGTCCGCCCAGTTCGAAAAAACGATCGTCGGGCGCAGGACGCCGGCCGAGGAGTTCGAGCCAGAAATCGGCGATGGCCTCTTCGATAGGTCCTCGCAACTGCGCCGATGAGCCGGCCGTGTCCTCCAGCTTCGCCAGCGCGGCCCGATTGATCTTGCCGTTAGTCGTAACCGGCAGTTCGTCCAGCACCGAGATCACCCCCGGCGCCATATAATCCGGCAGACGCTCGCGCAGCCTTGCCCGCAACTCTTCAGCATCCAGCCCGTCGCCCACCACGTACGCCGCCAGCCGCCGCCGCTCCCCTTCCCCCTTCAGCACCACCGCCGCCGCCCGCACTCCCTCCAGTTGCGCGAGCTGCGTCTCCACTTCTCCCAACTCGATCCGATACCCTCGCAGCTTGACCTGCTCGTCGCTGCGCCCCACGCACACCAGTCTTCCATCTCGTCCCCATTTCACCAAGTCGCCCGTTCGGTACAGCCGCCGCCCCGGTTCTCCGCTCACCGCGTCCGGTACAAACCGTTCCGCTGTTTCCGCGGCTTGGCCCAAATAGCCCCGCGCCAGCCCAACACCTCCCAGATACAACTCGCCGATCACCCCAATAGGCGCCAGCGCCCCTCGCTCGTCCAATACGTATGCTCGCGTGTTCGCGAACGGTCCGCCAATATCGGGCGCCCACGCGCCTTCCCCGCTCACCTGCCCCCACGTCGACACCACCGTCGTTTCGGTTGGCCCATAAAGGTTCCACAGCGGACACCCCAGCGTCGCCGGCGGCCTCTGCCTCAACCGGTCGCCACCGGTGAACAACACCCGCAATCGCGTTTGGCTGAAATCTTCCGCCAGCGCCGCTTCCGCCAAGAGGGTCGGCAGAAAACAGAATGTCACCCGCTCGCGCCGCAGCCACTCCACCAGCTCTGCCGGCGATTGCCGCTGCGCATCGCCCGCAAACGTCACGCTGGCTCCCACCGCCAGGTACGGCCAGATCTCCCATCCGGCTGCATCGAACCCGGAATTGGCCACCTGCGAGGCACGGTCTCCGGCATGCACCTCATGCACTCGCACGTGCCAATCGATCAGATTGGAAAGTCCACGATGTTCCACTGCCACGCCCTTGGGCTTGCCCGTGGAGCCCGACGTGAAAATCACGTAGGCCAGGTTTTCTCCGGCAACTGGAATCCCTAAGTTCTCGCTCCACCCGGATTCCTCATCCATCCACACTACGCGCCCCGCATACCCTTCCGCCCGATGCCGCTGGCTGACAATCAGCGGAGCTTTCGCCTCCCACCGCGCCCGCGGCACTCCTTCTCCCACCGCCAGGTACGCTCCGCCGGCCTTCCCCACTGCCAGCCACGCAATCACCAACTCCACTCCGCGATCCACCACCACCGCGACCGTAATCTCCGGACCAACGCCTTCCCGAACCAAGCGCCGGGCCAGCCGGTTGGCGCGCTGGTTCAACTCCCTGAACGTCACTGAGCCGCGCTCATCCGAAACCGCCGGCGCATCCGGTCTCAGGCGGGCCTGCTCCTCGATCCGCGCTACGTAACTCCGCGCATCATGCTCCACCAGCGTATCGTTCCACTCCACGGCAAGCTGCTGGCTCTCGGCCGCACTCAGCATCCGGGCTTCGGAAATTCGACGGCCGCCGCTCTCCACCATCCATTCCAATAGACTTCGGAACTGCTCTCCCATCCGTAGAATGGTGGTCCGGTCGAACAGATCCGGGTTGTACTCGATCCAGCCCGAGATCGTTTCCCCTTGATTCAACATGAAAGCCAGATCGTACTTGGCCGCCTGGCTGTAAAGCTCGAAGGGCGCGGTCTCAAGACCCTCCCATGCGGGCAAATCGAGCGCTGTAGTTTCCAACGCAAATGCAGTTTGAAACAGCGGAGCGCCGTCCGCACCCCCATTGGCATACGCGTCGAGCGCAGTCCGCCGCGTGCGCTCCAACAATTCGCGGACCGTAGGATCGCCCTCCAAATCCGCGTGCAGTACGGCAAGAGTGACGAACAGACCAATCAGGTCCTCGAACTCGCGCCGCTGCCGGTTTGCGATCGGAGTCCCGCCCACAAATGCACGTTGGCCGGAATAACGATGGAAGAGCAGGCTAAGCGCCGCGAACAGAACCATGAACGGAGTCGCCCGCTCAGCTCGCCCAAACGCGGCAATTTTTTCGAAGACAGCGCGTGGCAATTCGAACGGCACTCTTGCGCCGCGCGCGCCCGCGACTTTTTGCCTCGGCCGGTCGGTGGGAAGCTCCAGAAGGCCA
>DATDHK010000526.1:0-9272 GCA_036521635.1 Bryobacteraceae bacterium
ACACGTTGCGGACGGAGGGACGGACTACGGCGGGAAGCGCCGGGCGGAATCGCTTGCGGCGCGTTCTGGTGATCGGCGAGGTGGCTTTGTCGCTGGTGCTGCTGATTGGCGCGGGCTTGTTGTTGAAGAGCTTCCTGCGGCTGCGCGGCGTGAGTCCGGGGTTTGATTCACGCAATGTCCTGGCGGTGCGGCTGGCGTTGCCGTCCAAGCGTTACTCAAATCGTGAATCGGTGGCGATGCTTCACGACAAGTTGCAGTCGCGCCTGATGAAGCTGCCCGGAGTGGAATCGGCCGGGGCGGCGTCAATCGCTCCCTTGAGTGGACCGGTGGCGAGCGCGGATTTTCGAATTCCGGGTAGGCCGGCTGTTTCCGGCAAGGACATTCCGACCGCGCAATACCGGATGATCGACTGGGGTTATCTGACCGCGATGCGCATACCGATCCTGCGCGGGCGCAATTTCTCCGAGCGTGACAACGCAACCGCGCCGTTGACGGCGATCGTCAGCGACTCGGTTGCGCGGACCCACTGGGCCGGCCAGAATCCGATCGGCGCCCACATCAAGCTGGAGGATAATGCCGGATCGGCGCGCGATATCGAAGTTGTGGGCGTCGCGGGAGATGTCCGGTTGGTGGATCTCGAGAGCGCTCCAGAGCCGTGCGTATATGTTGCGCTGGCTCAGATACCCAACGGCAACGCCCGGTGGATTGCGAACAACATGTTCTGGATGGTGCGTAGCTCGGGTGACGTTGGCGGTCTGGCGAAAGTAGTCCGGCGGGAGGTGCAGGCGGTAGATCCGGATATTGCGGCGTCCAGCACTCAGCCGCTGGATCGGTATTTGTCCACGGCGGTGGCCTCCCGGCGCTTCAGTCTTACACTAATGACCGTCTTTGCCGCTGCCGCCCTGCTGCTTGCCGCGTCAGGACTGTACGCGTTGATTTCGCATTTGGTGATGCAGCGGACTCGCGAAATCGGCGTGCGAGTGGCGCTCGGCGCCCAGGCCGGCGACATTTTCTGGGGAGTCGCCGGCGAGGGACTCCTGCTGACCTCAGCGGGCGTCGGGATCGGGCTGATCGCCGCACTTGGACTTGTGAAGTTTATTTCGACGATGCTCTTTGGCGTCAGCAGTCACGATGTCGTGACGATGCTGGAAGTGTCGGCGCTGCTGATTGCAACCGGCGTGGCCGCGAGCTACTTTCCGGCGAGGCGTGCGGTCAGCATCGATCCTTTGGTTGCGATGCGCGAGTGAAGCATTGCGCATGCCAAAATCAATCAGAAGGAAAGCTTGGCGCCGAGCTGTACCAATCGCGGGGGAGCGGTGGCGACGAAGAGCCCTGGAGCGGTGGCCTGGTCCGTGACCGGCCCCTGATAGTTGACCTGGTTGAGGCTGTTCATCGCTTCGAAGCGCACCTGTAGCTTGATCGCCTCGCGCACAGCGAAGGTGCGGAAAAGCGAGAGGTCGGCGCTCCGGTATGCATCGCCCCGGATGATGTTCCGGCCGCTATTGCCGAAGGTCCCGGACGCGGGAATTGCGAACGCGGCGGGATTGTAGGCATATCCGGCGCGCACATTTTGCTGGGGGTCGCCGGCCACGTTTAGCCGGTTATAGGTGTCGTTGCGGTACGGGTCGAACTGGCTGCTATAGGGCGTGAAGGGCTGGCCGGACTGCACCGTCAGAATCCCGTTCAACTGCCAGCCATTGAGCGCGGCCTTCCAGACCCGGGAGGGAATGGGATAGTTGAAGGCGGCCGTGAAGCGCCGCGGTATATCGAAGCTGGATAGCGCCTTTTCGCGATGACGATTCAAGCTGTCCAGTACATGTTCGGAGGCGTCGCCCGAAGCGAAGTCGGTTGCATCGTCAATCGATTTGGACCAGGTGTAGGCAGCCAGCAGATTCAACCCGCTGTGGAATCGCCGCTCCAGCTTGGTTTGCAGGCTGTGATAGGTGGAAGCGGCCGCATTCGCAAAAAGCGAGATGGATTGAAAGCCAGGATAGGGCCGCAGAGGATCGATTACGCCCGCGCTGTCCGAGCCGGCGGCAATGACGCTGGCGATCTGGCCGCGCTCGGCCGTCGAAAGAATGTCGAGCGGAACCTGGTTGATGTCGTAGTTGAACGGCAGGCGCACGCCGCGGGATCCGCGGTATCCGATTTCGATCAGCCAGTTCCTTCGCAATTCGTGCTGGACATCCAGCGAGAACTGCATGCTGTAAGGATTCCGAAGATCGAGGGGAACAGCGGATAAAGACGTGGAAGGCTGTGCGCCGGCGCGTAGGTCCAGCAGAGTCGTGGTAGGCGAGGACGTGTGCGAAAACGGCGTCGGCGACGTGGTCACGGCCGTTGCCGAGAACGGTGGATTGTTCTCGATCTGCTGCACCGTGCTGGCCTGCAAAAGTGTTTCGTACAGGATGCCGAAACCGCCGCGCACGACGGTGCGGCCATGCCCGTTCAGGTCGTAGGCGAAGCCGAACCGCGGGCCAAAGTTGTTGCGGTCGGAACGATACAGGCCATTCCAGCCCACCGACTGCGGCGTGACGATCCCCCGGCCAGGCACAAAGTTCGCCAGCTTGTTGTTCACTTCAGTCCAGGGCGGGTTGTACTCGTAGCGCAGGCCAAGATCGATGGTGAGGCGGTGCGTGGCGCGCCAGGAGTCTTGCGCAAACAGGGCCCAGCCCCATTGCCGGTAACCCCGGCCAAACTGACCCACGGTGATGGTGGCTTCATAGGGAAGGCCGAGCAGAAGATCGGCCAGGACGTTCGCTTCGGCGTTGGCCGCGATCCGGGGAATCAGACCGTTGCGGGAACCGTCGAAGAACAGGCTGCCACGCTCGTCCTCGGCGCCACGCGTGTTGAAGTGGTAGCGCGAACCCTCGGCTCCAAACTTCAAGCTATGCGCCGCGCGCAGAAGGCTGACGGTATCCGAAGCATAAACGGTCAGCTCATTCTGCTCCCGGTTATACCAGGACAGGCCGCCCAGTCCGGCCAGGCCGCCTTGCGCGAACGCGATGGTCGGGATGCCGTTTCCGTCCGATCCGTTGGGCAGGCCGAACTGCGCGGCGTTTCGGGCATCGCCGTTGGCCAGAATATTTCCGTAGCGGTTTACACCCAACCGGGCTTCGTTCACCAACTCCGGCCCAAAGGTGTGGTGGTAGCCCACGGTTCCGTTGGTGGTTCGCTCCGGGTTTGGGAGCGGAAATCCGGGAATGTAGGGACCGCCAAAACGGTCGATGATGTAGGTCTGGTCGTTCAAATTCCAAGAGGTTCGCAAGGTGACGAAATCCCGCTGGCTGAGGCGGTGATCGGTGCGGACGTGGTACTGGTAATCGTGCAGGCCGATGGCGAGCGAGGCGGTGTAGTTTCCGGTTGGCGATAGTCCATTGGGTTGCGGATAAAGCGCCATGAGCTTCGCGCTCAGCGGGGCAATGCGGCTGGACAAATCCAGAATCCGCGAGTTTCCGCCGGCGTCAATGTAGGGAATCAAGCCCGCGCTTTCCGCCGCTGTAGGTACGTTCACAGTGCGCGTCTCGGAGCCCTCCAGATTTCGGAGCAATTCCGTATTCACGAAAAAGAAATGCCGCTGCTTCCAGATAGGGCCGCCCAGGCTGCCGCCAAACTGGTTGTGGCGGACCTTGCCACGCGCGAGGCCCGCGCGGTTGCTAAATGTGTCGTTGGCATTGAGCGCGTCGTTGCGAAAGAATTCGTAGGCCGCTCCGTGGAACCGGATGGAGCCGGCCCGGGTGACGATATGGATCTGGCCTCCCATGGTGCGGCCGTATTCGGCTTGCGGCGAGGCCGATACCACCGCGAACTCCTGAACAGCCTCGTTGGATGGTTCAAAGTTGATGACGCTGTACTGGCGCAGGTTCATCGGCATCCCGTCTAACACGAAATCGTTGGAGCGGCTGCGCGCGCCGCCGGCGGAAAATGCGCCTTCCGTATTTTCGCGGGCTTTGCCGTAACGGTTCGCGGCCGTCGAGCGATTCCACCCCGCATCCATGCCCGGCACGATGAGCGCGAGATTCTGTAACTGCCGCCCGTCGCTGGGAACGTCCTGAACCGATTTCTCATTTACCACGGTGGCTGCGCTGCTGTTCTCGGTCTCGACCAGCGGCGCCGCCTCGGTCACCTCCACCGCGTCGTGCGCCTCGCCCGGAGCGAGCGTCAGATCGATGCGAACCTCGTCGCCCACGCGCAGAGTGATGATGCTTCGTTTTACGCTGTTGAATCCCAGGTGGGAAGCGGTGACCTGGTAGGTTCCCGCCGGCAGCCCGAGCAATTGGTACACGCCGGACTGATTCGTGGAAGTGCTTCGTTGCACGCCGGTTTCTATGCTGTGCGCGGCAACTACGGCGCCGGGGATGACACCCCGGCTGATGTCGATAATCGTGCCCGTGAGCGCGGCGGTTGGGGTTTCGGCCCACAGCGCCAGACTCGGAAAGAGCAACAGGCAGAGAACTCGTGTCTTGGTCAAGGCATAGCCTCCGAGGCTTTTTCAGAGATATCGGCGGGTTAGGGTAAACACTTTAGTTAGCCTGGAATTTTCACGGTCGATAGTGGCGCGGACACTCTTGCCTCGATCGAATGCCATTTAGTTTTTTCACTTCCGCACAAAAACGGTGGGGCGGGTCCCCTGACCCGCGCCGGGCGCCCTCGCCGGCTGGTCGAAGTTTCAGTCAGACCCGAATGGACGGCCAGGGGGCCGTCCGCGGACGGCGGGCGTCCGCCCCACCACGTTCAGCCCTTGTTGCGGAGATAGTCCCAGTAGAACTGCACGGAAGAGTAGTCGCTGCCCAGGCCCGACGAATCGTTCAGGCCCCAATGATAGGGCTGGTACTTGATCGTTGCTTTTCTATCCAAGAGGAATTGTGCAGCCGGGCTATGCTTCGCCAGAAACGCCTCCACCGAGCCGCCGCCTTTCTCGAAGTCGGCTTTGTACCAGTCGAAGATCATGCTGACCGTGGCTTTCTTCTGCTCGGGATTGAATTCGTTCCGGTCGGGCATCGAGAGCCACTCGCGAACGTTTGCGTCCAACTGCTCTTCCACCTTTCCTCCGAGATACGCTTCCCTTCGCAACGGCGGACAACTTCGGGCGGCACAAACCAATGCCGAATGGATGCGGGGATCTCCCATATTTCGCAGCTCGGTCTCGATGGCATCCAGAGAAACCGTGCGGCCATCCATGCGATGCCGGGCATCGGTAAACGGATGGTGTGTCCGCCAAATGCTGACGACCGGATAGTTCGACAATATCCAGCGAACGGTTAGCGAGTTATACGTATTGATCAGCGCCGCTTTGCGCGACTGAGGGGAAAGGTCCGCCGGCCAGGGTGCGGCCGCGCGCGCCAGATATGCATCCAGCTCCACCAGCCCGGAGCCCTTCCAGGCGGTGTAGTCCAGCAGGTGCTGGCCGTTCATATAGCGCTTCAACAGCGCATCCCAGGCGGAATGATCCAGGTCCGCCGACCATGCGCAGGGGATTGCCGCCAATATCAGCCACCACAACCAACGTTTCATCGTTGAACTTTACCGCCTTTGCCGCGAATCGGTAGGTACCATCGCCCCAGCACGCCGGGATGCACTCCGGCCCAATACAATAGCTGCATCGCGGTCCACTTGGTGAACATAAGACCGAAACTTCTGCCTTCGAAGCGGCGGGAGGAGGTGACGATTTGTGAATCCAAATGCACGAAGCGCCCGTGTTTGCGAATCCGTTTGATCAGATCGAGATCCTCGAAGAGCGGGTACGCGCGGAAGCCGCCGGCGGCGTCATACACATCCCGCCGGACGAACACACCCGAATCGCCGTAACAGAGACCCAACTTGCGCAAGTGCGGATAGATGCGAGTCAGTTTCCGCGCGGCGTTCGATCCTCCATCGAACACCAGATCGAAGTTGCCTCCAATGACCTGCCGCGCTTCGAGCGCCTGCCGGATCCGTTGCTCCGCATCCGGTGACGGCGTCGAATCGGCATGCAGGAACCATAGCACGTCACCCGTCGCGCGCTCGGCGCCCATCCTCAACTGTAGACCGCGCCCCCGTGACGTGCTCAACACAGTTGCGCCATGCTGCCGCGCGATTCGAGCGGTGTCATCCTCGCTTTGCCCGTCCACCACGATCACCTCCACGTTGACGCTCAGGCGCGATACCGCGTCGAGCGTGCGGGCGATCACCGTGGATTCGTTCAGAGTAGGGATCACCACCGACAGCCAGGCGGATTTCGCACGCGGCGCCAGCCCACAGCCGCTCAAGACCTGCAAAGTACGGCCACCCACTCCCGATTCAATCAGCAGTTCCAAATCCTGGGGTTGATCGACATCGAACCACTCCGGGCCGCACTCTACCGATAAGCCGCAGCGGCGCACTGCGTCGATGGTCTGGGATCGCGTGGCGTCGCAGGACCAGGTCACGCCGGCGAACATCTGCGGATCGGCTTTGCGGCATCCGATGGCGTAGTAGCCTCCATCTTTGGTGGGACCCAGGACCACATCGGCGTTTGAACCGGACATTTCTTTCAGGAATTTTGCCGGCAACGTGGGCGAGTCGCTTCCCACTATCATGACGAACGGTCGGCCGGCATCCAGGGCGTCCTGAATAGTCGTGTACATCTTCGCGCCCAAATCGCCCGCGCTTTGAACCCGGCGCACGCCCTTCCACGACCACGCTTCGGTGGGGACGTCGGTGTGCAGCTCCAGGTCGAAAGTTTCCGAGAGGCCGTTCACCATCCGCAGCGTGTCCTCGACGAAGGCCTCGTGCAATTGCGCGGCGCCAAGCGCGCCTAGTTTGGGGATCAAGCGAGTCTTCACTTCACCGGGGATGAGCGCTCTGGCGTACACAATAAGGACCGGCTTCATGGCGTGCTTCGCTTCTTGCGCGACAACCGGGACATGAGATCCTGCTTGAACGCCGGTTGAACGTCGAAACAATATTGAACAATGTGGCCGGACTTGATTTCCTTGGCTGCCAGGAGATAGGGTTTGCTTCGGTCCGTCACGACATCGTCCGGCAGTGTCTCGATCTTCGCGGGCAGCCGCTCGCAGCGCAGCAGTTTGGGTGTCAGCACGTACGCCACCGCCAACGTGTCGAACGGATTGAAGCCATCGACGGCGAAAGCCTGCTTCCAGAACGCCAGCCAATCCGCTGCCGGCTTGGCCAGCCAGTCCAGCGCCGCGTCCGCCGCTACCAAGCGGTCCAAGTCGGACTGATTCAGCCACACCTTCGAAGACACTTCCCAGGGAGCGAGCACCAGCGGCACGCGCGAATCCAGGATCGCCTGGAACGCTTCGGGATCCATTTCGAAGTTGAAATCGCGGAATGGCGCCTTAGCCTGGCCCGTCACGAAATGCTGGCCGGGACGCCTTCCCGCCACGGCAATGACGCGATCGATTCTCGACGCCAGTTCCGGATGGTTTCGCAAGACCGTGGCGATGTTGGTCGCAGGCCCCAGCACAAGAATGGTCAGCCGCTCCTTCTTGAGCGCGGCTGCCAGAGCGCGCGAGGCATCGGTCTCCTGACCCAGTTCTTGCGCACCGGCCGCGCCCGCGAATACCGGCATGCCGGCGGGACCAAATCGCTCGACGATCTCCCTGCCGATGGGCAGCGCGGTGACAAGCGGGGCGTTTCCGAAGACGATACTGATTCCCCGGATCTGCAACTCAGGCGAGTGAAAGGCTTGCACGAGAGCAAAACCGTCGTCCACTTCATGTACTCCGCGCTGGACGGACGGATCGGTATCGATCCAAACCACAGCGCCAAAGCTCGCGATGGGTAAAAAAAGCAGAAGGGAGAGTAAGGATCTCATGCGCCAGTCACCATACGATAAGACATTTCGAGTAAACGCTGCTTCTCTTCCAAGCCGTAGGGCAGCGGCAGTTGAGCCACGCCGATCAAGCGTCGCATGATCTCGACGCCCGCGAACTGACGAGTCAAATCCAGGTCGGCTTCGGCGCCGGCAGCGCGATAGATTCGCATGACGTCTTCTCCCAGCTCCGCCGGACAGAGCGCCAGATGCAGATGCGCGAGCATCACTCCGAGTTCGAATTCGGGCCGGCCAAAGAAACAGAATTCGGGATCGATCACCCTGACGCCCTGGCTGGTTCCGAGCCAGCTCCCGGGAAAATAATCGCCGTGGATGAGGCACTGGCCGGCTCCCAGGTAGAGTTCGCCGAGCGCGGCGACGCGATTCCGATACGCGGCATCCTGTTGAAGCTTTCGCGCTGCGCCGGCCAGTCCGGGCGTAATGCCATCCAGGTTCAACCCATTTTCCGGCCGCAGCGGGAATTCAAAAATGTGCTCGTGATTCAGTTTGCGCATCTCGGTGTTTGCAAATGCGCCGGCCAGGCTCGCGTGGCGAAATCGCCAATGCAAACCAACCAGGAAACCGGTGAGCGACTCGATTTCCTGTAAGCTGATGGCTCTGTCCCGATAAATATGTGTGAAGTCCGGCGCGGCGCCGACATCCTCCAGCACCAGGATCCTCGCGTCCGGATCGAAGCCCCGCAAGCGTGGCATGTAAGCCGCAAGCGAACGGTCTGCCTGGATCGCATTGTAGAACTGCGCTTCCATCAACGCCCGGTCCCAGGGCGCCGCGATTTGCGGATACTTCTCCACCCACGGGCGTGCCTGTTTCATAACGAAGCTGCGTTCGGAGGTTCGGATTCGCAGCGTGTAATTCATGTTGCCTTCGCCCGCGGGAGCGGCCGAAAGCACGCGCTCTTCGTTCCGCATCCAGCCGCGCTTTCGCAGATAGGCGGTCAACGAATCCAGATCGCGCGCGTCGAGAAAGAACACGTCCGGATTCACAGCGCGGAACTCCCTCTTCGCTCGCCGCGATACCCCAACAGCCGGCCGAGCAATCCGAGCAACGGAGAATCCAGCCGTTTGAAACTCCACTGGTCGGCTGCCTGGCGATTCCCGAGCATGTACGTGGGATAGGGATGAATGGTGTCCGAGATCTGGGCCAGGCGCAGGCCATGCCGCATGGCCACTGCATACTCGGCGATCATTTCTCCGCCGTGCGCACCCAGGATGGACGCGCCCAGGATTCTTCCCGGCTTGTCGGCCAGCACCCGGATCATGCCTGTGGTTTCCCTTTCAGCAACGGCGCGGTCGATCCTGGTGAATGGGAAGCGGTAGACCGAATACTTTGCGCCGCGCTTTCGGAGCTCGTCTTCCGAAGCTCCCACACGGGCCAGCTCGGGATCGGCGAAGGTGGCCCATGTCACGTGCCTCTCGTCCAAGTATTTTGGGATGCGCAGAATGGCGTTGGTCACCGCGAC
>DATDHK010000527.1:0-2977 GCA_036521635.1 Bryobacteraceae bacterium
ATGCTGGCCGAATACATGGTCTGGCTGGCGCGCTTCCCCGCCGACGCCCGGGCCATCGGCGCGCGCGCGGCAGCGCACATCCAGGAATTTCACGATCCGGCGAAAGTGGCGGCTTTGTACTGGCAAGCGCTATCATTGAAGTAACGCACGCATTCTTGCGTGTTGCGTTTACACCAGTGTGAACGCCGGGGATTAGAAATATCGTGGTGAAAGTGACCCCGACTCTGTGGTTGTGCGCCGCATGCCTGTGCGCGGCAGCCACCCCCACGCCCATCGATAAACTTCTTCACGTCCGCGTTCCCATGCGCGACAGCGTCCGCCTGGACACTAATATTTTTCACCCATCCGGTGCGGGACATTTCCCCACGATTCTGGTTCGCACGCCCTATGGAAAAGGCGCCGACCTGCCGTCCGGCTACGGCCCTTTCATCGATCATGGTTACGCCGTGGTGCTGCAAGACGTACGCGGACGCTACGATTCACAAGGCGCATTCGACCCGTTGAACCAGGAAGGCCCGGACGGCTACGACACACTCAACTGGATCGCCGCTCAGCCGTGGTCCGACGGAAAAATCGGCATGATGGGCGGCTCCTATGTCGGCATCGTGCAGTGGCGGGTGGCGGTGCTGAATAATCCGCATCTGAAAGCGATCTTCCCGGTCGTCTCCGGTTACGACGATTATTTCGACCGCTTTTATTCCACCGGCGGCGCAACCAAGTTGGGACATCGCCTGCTGTGGCTCTCGCTCAACCTGACTCCCCCGGGCGTTCCCCGGCCGAAATTTTCGGACTTCATCAACCATGTTCCGCTGCGCACGGCGGACCGCGCCGCTACGCACCAGACGGTCCCGTTTTATCAGGCGGTTCTCGATCACCCCACTTACGATGCATTTTGGAAAGCGCTCAGTGTGCGCGAAAAAATCGACCGTGTCCACGTGCCCGTGTTTTCCGTCGCCGGATGGTACGACAATTTCGTCGAGAGCGACCTGGAAGCATTCGCCGCGTTGCATAAGGCCGGCAAGCCCGACTTGAAGCATCGCATCATCGTTGGTCCGTGGCCGCACAACATGTCCATCGCTTTTCCCGGCATCGATTTCGGCGACGATTCTAGTTCGCCAATCCGTTCCTATCAGATTGAATGGTTCGATCATTGGTTGAAGGGAACGCCAGAAGACGCCAAACGATCTTCGGGCGAAACGTGGCACACTACGCGCGGCGCAATCGACGAAGCGCCCGTACACATATTTGTGATGGGCGCGAACCGTTGGCGGGATGAACGGGAATGGCCCCTCGCGCGAACGCATTTCATGCCGCTATATCTGGCGGGCAAAGGCCACGCCAATTCACTAACCGGCGACGGGGCGCTGGCCTGGACGCTCGAGAAAAAATCCAAGCCCGACGAGTTCGCTTACGATCCGCGCTACCCGGTGCCGACCATGGGCGGTCCGGTTTGCTGCGATCCGAAGGTCTTTCCTTGGGGTCCCATGGACCAGCGTCCGGTGGAAAAGCGCAACGACGTGCTGGTGTACACCAGCCAGCCCATGAAGCGCGAACTGGAAGTGACCGGGCCGATCAAGGTGGTGCTGTACGCTTCTACCTCCGCTCTCGACACCGATTTCACCGCCAAGATCATCGACGTCTTCCCCAACGGCGAAGCGCGCAATCTCACGGATGGAATCCTGCGCATGCGCTACCGGCATGGTCTGGAGAAGGCCGAGCTGGCTCAGCCGGGTGAAATTTATCCGCTGACGATCGACGCCGGGGTGACCAGCAACGTCTTCCTGCCGCATCACAAAATCAGGATTGAAATTTCAAGCAGCAATTTTCCGCGCTTCGACCGAAATCAGAACACGGGCCGCGTCATCGCCGACGAAACGACTCTAAAGACAGCGCAACAATCCGTGTATCACGGCGCGGCCTATCCGTCGCATGTTTTGCTGCCGGTAATTCCGTATTGACTTCAAGCGCCGCCGCGCGGTATGTTGCGAACAGGACTCCGCCAGCAGAACAAATCGGCGCGGTAGCCAAGTGGTAAGGCAGAGGTCTGCAAAACCTTTATTCACCGGTTCGACTCCGGTCCGCGCCTCCAATTTTATTGACAAGACCGCTCCCTTACGGCCATGGCTCAGCGTGGGGCCGGGTGCTTTTTCCCTATTTCTTCTTCGCGCCACCGGATTTCCGGACGGTTGATGATTTGCCCTTGCGGGTTTTCGCCTTCGCACGCCTCAGCTTCGCAGCCGAGGCATCGGAAGCCGCGCCTTGATCGATATCCAATCCAAAAAGCGCTGAAAGATCTTCACCGCCCAGCACCTTCGCTGCAGCCGGCGCTGTCTTACCCAGCGGCGCGCTCCCCGCCCCGGCGATGAGTTCCTTCTCATCCACCTGATGCAACCGGAAAAGTAAATCTGGCTGTTGGTCCAGCCGTGCGCCGATGCCATAGAGCACTGCAGCAACATGCTTGCACATGTCCGCCCAGTCTGGACAACTACACGACAGCTTGATCTCATGCGGCGCCGGAAAAAGGCCAGTCTTCTGCCGGCAAACACGCTCCATGACGCCCTTGGAAAATCGTCCCTGCAGCAGCTCGATGAGTGAATCAATCGCGCCGGCGCACTCCGTGCAGATAGACCGCCAGCGCACCTTCGTCACCGGAACAATTTTCACCGTGACTTTGTAAATCCGCGAGCCGCTCACCAGGGCTTTGATCTCGCCCGGCCCGATCTGAAGATCGATCACGGAGCCGTTGCGCACATAGGTCCGCCCGCGCGGCAGCCGGTTGGCGAAGTCGCTGTAACGTTCCAGATTATTGCACCACGCCCTGCCCCAAAATGTATTGACGATAGCCCGGCCTTCCACCACCACGGGCGAAACAACCCGTCCCTGTTTCTTGAGCCTCGCCATCTCGCGGTCGGCTTGTCCGCGCCGCTCCGCCGCCGAGACGTAAGGCTTCCATTCCCAATCCATTCCTCAGGTGTCC
>DATDHK010000528.1:0-7440 GCA_036521635.1 Bryobacteraceae bacterium
AACGGGACGCGTCTTGATACACTACCTCCCATGCGACACCCCTGCAACCTGATTGTTCTCGCCTTTGTCTTCTCCGCCTCGGCTTTTGCCAATCGCGGAATTACACCCGAAGATTATTTCGCGTTTCAATCCATCAATGACGCACATATCTCGCCCGATGGAAAACAAGTGGCCTACGTTCTCACCGTGGTGGATCAGGCGAAGAACCGCCGCAACACATCTATCTGGCTGGTTGCGGCCGATGGACGGTCCGCGCCGCGACGGTTGACCGCGGACGGCGTCAATTCCAATTCTCCGCGGTGGAGTCCGGACGGATGGCGATTGGCTTTTCTTTCGAGCCGGTCCACCGAAGCGGCGACTCCGGCCGCGGAAACGCCGCGCCCGCAGATTTACATCCTGCATCTGGACGGCGGTGAGGCGCAGGTGCTCACTCATCTTAAGAATGGAGTGAACGTGCTGCAGTGGTCGCCGGATGGCAAAGGATGTGTCGCGATAAGCCGCAGCGGTCCGAGCGACCAGGTTGCCGCCAGCGCCCGCAAAAGCGATGTTCGTCACTACAAACACATTTCGTATAAGTTCAACGACACCGGCTGGTACGACGATAAACGCGGCCACCTTTGGGTGATCGATGCGGCCACAGGCAAAGAAAGCCAGATCACTTCGGGTGAAGAATGGAATGATACCGATCCGCAATGGTCGCCCGACAGCACGCGCATCGCGTTCGTCTCCGACCGCACTGGCCAGGAGTACGAGAACGGCCACAATAAGGATGTCTGGGTGATCTCCGCCGAGGGCGGACCGCTGGCGAGGATCTCCGATCATGCGTTCGAGGACGATCTTCCCCGGTGGTCGCCGGACGGCAAGCAAATTGTATTCGCGGGCAGGACCGCCCGCCGTCAGTTTCCGAAGCTATACCTTGCCGATGCCAGGGGCGGCGCGCAATCCAGGTTGGTGACCGAGGAATTCGACCTTATTCCTTCAGACTTACACTGGGGACCGGGTGCGAATGAACTGCGTTTCGAGACCGGGGTGAGAGGCACAACGCACGTTTTTCGTATCGACTTGATGTCGCACAAAGTCGCGCCCGTAACATCGGGAGAGCGTGCCGTGCGCGGGTTCGACATGAATGAGAAGGCCGGAATCATGACCTATCTCGCAAATAACTTTCAGCACCTGGACGATCTCTACGCGGCCGCGCTTGATGGCACTGGCGAGCGGGCGCTCACGCACTTGAACGCGAAACTGTGGGCTGGTCTGGAAGTCGCGCGCGTGGAGCGTCTGCCATATAAAAGCAGCGACGGTTGGGCCATCGACGGCTTCATCGTGAAGCCGATTGGCTGGCAGGCTGACAAAAAATATCCGATGATTTTGAGCGTGCACGGCGGACCAGCCGGGCAATATGGCGTCGACTGGTATCACGAATTTCAGGTCTACGCCGCGAAAGGCTACGCCGTATTCTTTTGTAATCCGCGCGGGTCAACCGGATACGGCCAGAAGTTCGAACGCGGCATCGTCAACAACTGGGGCGGCATGGATTATCAGGATGTCATGGCGGGCGTGGATGCGGCACTCGCGCAAAATCCGTGGATCGATCAGAACCGTTTGGGAGTGACCGGCGGAAGTTACGGCGGATTCATGACTAACTGGATTGTGGGACACACGGACCGCTTCAAGGCGGCCGTGACGCTGCGCAGTGTGTCGAATTTCATCAGCGACGACGGCACTCGTGACGGAGCGTACGGTCACGAAGAAGACTTCAAGGGATTTCTGTTCGACGATTTCGATCAGTATTGGAGCGCATCGCCGCTGAAGTACGCCAAGAACGTCAAGACGCCGACTCTGGTTTTGCATTCCGACAACGACTATCGCGTGCCGCTGGAGCAGGGCGAGCAGTGGTTTCGCGCATTGAAGCATTACGGAGTAACGGCCGAGTTCGTTATCTTCCCGCGTGAAAATCACAATCTGACGCGGACCGGGGAGCCGAAGCATTTGGTGGAGAGTCTCAATTGGCAGTTGTATTGGTTCGACCGGTTTTTGAATGGGAACAGCGAAGCGAAACCGCCGGATGCGTTATAGGTTGGAAGCGGCGACTAACTGGTGAATGCGCCTTAGCTTTTCCCACATCGCGCCGAGTAAGTCCAGACGCAATGCGTTCGCGCCGTCGGACAGCGCTCGTTCCGGCGCCTCGTGAACTTCCACGAATACGCCGTCGACGCCCGCCGCGACCGCCGCGCGAGCCAGCGTGGGGATGAAGCGCGGCTCACCA
Source organism: Bryobacteraceae bacterium (assembly GCA_036521635.1). Taxonomy (GTDB): domain Bacteria; phylum Acidobacteriota; class Terriglobia; order Bryobacterales; family Bryobacteraceae; genus Palsa-89. Next base: position 2,267 of record DATDHK010000528.1, read on the forward strand.
CCCGAAGTACTTCCCTGTCCGCCAGGAATCTGAACGCTGTGCGTTGCGTCGAAAATCACCGGCCACCCGAAATCGCGCATGATCTCTAAACCGCGCATGTCTACAACCAGATTGTTATAGCCGAAAGACGAGCCACGTTCCGTGAGCCAGATATTGTTGTTGCCCGTGGAAGCCACTTTTTCAGCGGCATTGCGGATGTCGTGAGGAGAAACAAACTGCCCCTTCTTAATGTTCACCGTCCTGCCCGTTCGGCCGGCCGCAATCAACAGATCGGTCTGCCGGCAAAGAAATGCCGGGATCTGGAGAATGTCCGCGCCTTGCGCCGCGCGCTCGGCCTGCCACGGCTCGTGAATATCGGTAAGAACGGCGTAGCCTTCCCGTCGAAGTCCCGCGAGAATACGAATCCCTTCTTCTAAACCGGGCCCGCGATACAACGCGATGCTGCTGCGATTGGCTTTGTCGAAGGACGCTTTGAAAATAAATGGACCGGCAATCTTGCGAATCTCGCCGGCAAGAAAATGCACGTGCTGCTCGCTCTCGATCACGCAAGGACCGGCGATGAGCACCAGCGGCTGGCCGCGTCCAATTGGAGGTAGAGGACTCAATCGGCGTGAGAGAACTGCTCGGATCGCACCCGCTGAGCCTTGGCGCGATGCCCGCGATGCTTATGCGCGGCGGCGATGAATGCGGCGAACAGCGGATGCGGCTCGAGCGGCCTGGATTTGAATTCAGGATGGAACTGGCATCCCAGAAACCATGGATGATCCGGAATCTCGCAGATCTCCACGTACACGCCGTCGGGAGTCTGTCCCGCAATGCGCAAACCGCCTTGCGTTAGAACTTGCTCGTAATCGCGGTTGAACTCATAGCGGTGGCGGTGCCGCTCGCTGATCTCCGGCGCTCCGTAGGCTTCGCGCGCATAACTTCCTTCGGTGAGTAAGCACGTATACGCGCCCAACCGCATGGTGCCGCCCAATTCATCCACACCCTTGAGCTCGCGCAATTTGTAAATGACGCGATCGGGCGCGGCCGGATCGAACTCGGTGGAATGCGCGTGCTCCAGGCCGCAGACGTTGCGCGCGAACTCGATCACCATGGTCTGCATGCCGAGACAGATTCCAAAGTACGGAACTTTTCGCTCGCGCGCATGGCGAATGGCCGCGATCATTCCTTCCACGCCTCGCTTGCCGAATCCGCCGGGCACAAGAATTCCGTCGAACCGTTCCAGGACGGGCGCGCACTCCGGCCAATGCAGGTTCTCCGACTCAATCCAATGAATATTCACCTTCAACCGGTGCGCCAGTCCGCCGTGCAACAACGCTTCCTTCAGGCTTTTGTAGGAATCCTCGTATTCGACATACTTACCCACCAGCGCGATGTCCACCTCATCTTCGGGATTCTGCATGCGCTCCAGCATCCCGGTCCAACGGCTTAGATCGCGAGGTTTCGCTTCCATGCGGAGCAACCGCAAAACAATTTCATCGACTCCCTGCTCGGCGAAAACCAGCGGCACTTCGTAAACGGAATGGACGTCCGTCGCCGTGATCACGGCTTCCACATCCACGTCGCAGAACAGCGCGATCTTCTCTTTCATGTCGCGCGGAAGCGCACGCTCGGAACGGCACAGCAGCACGTCCGGCTGAATACCGATGGCGCGCAATTCCTTGACGCTGTGCTGCGTGGGCTTGGTCTTGAGCTCCTGCGCGGCTGCGATCCACGGCACCAGCGTCACATGCACGAAGGCCGTATTGTCGCGGCCCAGCTCATGCCGGAGCTGCCGGATCGCTTCTAGAAATGGCAGCGACTCGATGTCGCCCACCGTCCCGCCGATCTCCACAATCACGATGTCCACATCCGCCGCCACCTTGCGGGCCGCCGCTTTTATTTCATTGGTGACGTGCGGAATTACCTGCACGGTCTTGCCCAGATAATCGCCGCGCCGCTCGCGATGGATTATCTGCTCGTATATCCTTCCCGAAGTCAGATTGTTGCTCTGGCTCAAGTCCGCATGCGTGAAGCGCTCATAGTGCCCGAGATCCAGATCTGTTTCGGCGCCATCGTCGGTGACGTAGACTTCGCCGTGCTGGAAAGGGCTCATGGTGCCGGGATCGACGTTCAAATACGGATCGAACTTTTGCAGCGTTACGCGCAACCCGCGGCTTTCGAGCAGGCACCCGATAGACGCGGCTGCAATGCCTTTACCAAGAGACGAAACCACGCCCCCGGTTACGAATATGTACTTGGTCATTGGCATTCCCTCTGTTTTCATTTCGACAAAGACGGCTCGAAAAGCGCCGCCACTCGTTCGAGATCCTGTGGCGTATCCACGCCTAGAGACTCGTACTCGGTTTCAACCACGCGGATGCGGTATCCATTTTCGAGCGCCCGCAGTTGTTCCAGCCGCTCCACGCTCTCGAGGGGACCTACCGGAAGGTTCGAGTAGGCGAGCAGGAAATCGCGCCGAAACGCATAGATACCGATATGTTTGTAGTGTACGGCGTTGCCTTCGCGCACGTAGGGGATGGGACAGCGCGAAAAATAGATGGCGTCGCCGGCCAAGTTGCTGATCACTTTCACCACGTTCGGGTTGGCGATCTCGCTGGGATCTTCGATGCGCTTGGCTAACGTTGCCATGGGCAGATCGGGATCTCCGAGCAGCGCCAGCGCGGCGGCGTCGACCGCAAATGGATCGATCATCGGCTCGTCGCCCTGAATATTAACGATTGCTTCGGCGCTATCGGAAGACGCGATTTCGGCGACACGGTCGGTTCCCGATGGATGATCGGCGCGGGTCATTTGAACCTGCGCTCCGAAAGATCGAGCTGCATTGTAGATCCGGTCGTCGTCGGTGGCGATCATCAGCTTGGTGAGATAACGGGCCTGACTGGCACGCTCGTACACGTGCTGCAACATCGGCTTGCCGGCGATAAGGGTGAGGGCTTTTCCAGGAAATCTAGAGGAGGCAAACCGGGCTGGTATTACGCCCAAAATTCGCGTCGGCACAATAGATCTTAGCATAGCTGGCGGCAATTGGTGCAAGAACGTTCCGCGCGGCAGATTGGCACTCAAAGATAGACTGAAGTGGATGCCCGTCGAGCGAAGTTTTTCAATCAATGGAGTGGACATCGCAGTGTGGGAGTGGCCGGGCGCCGATCCGCCGGTGATGTTCTGCCATGCCACCGGATTCCACTCGCGTTGTTGGGACCAGGTGATCGCGCATCTTCCGGGCCGCCATTGTTACGCAGTGGATCTTCGCGGTCATGGGCGCAGCACGAAACTTCCACCGCCGTATCCTTGGAGAAATTTCGGTAACGATGTCTCGGAGCTGGCATTGACACTGAATTTATCGGGTGCAATCGGCGTGGGGCATTCAATGGGCGGCCATTCGGTAACGCTGGCGGCGGCGTTGCGCCCGCTTGCATTTTCAGCGCTGCTGCTGATCGATCCCGTGATCCGATCGAAAGGAACTTATGCGGGCCCATGGCCGGAGGCGCAGTTCGCAGCCAAGCGCCGGAATCGGTGGTCCTCCGCGCAAGAGATGTTCGATCGCTTCAAGGATCGGTCGCCCTTTCAAGATTGGGACCGTGCCGTTTTGCGCGACTATTGCGAATACGGTTTGCTGCCGGAAGAAGATCATTTCGTCCTGGCGTGCCCGCCGATAGTCGAAGCGGCGATTTACGAAAACAGCTCCGCGCCCGCCTCCGACATCTATGCGGAAATTGAAAGCATTCGAATCCCGGCGCACGTAGTTCGCGCTGGGAAGCAGATGGATCCCGCCGGCTTCATGGGCCGCTCGCCAACCGCGCCCGAGCTGTCGTCGAGCTTCGCCTATGGAACCGATCTTCTGCTCACGGACCAGTCGCATTTCATTCCCATGGAAGCGCCGGCACTAGTTGCCAAGTTGATCGCAGACATTCTGCCTCAGTCGTCTGCGCTTTAATAAAATAGTGACGATCGACGAACAACTCACGTACCTGAAGAAAGGCCTCGCGGAATTGATTCGCGAGGAAGAACTGCGCGAGCGCTTGATTCAGTCGGCAAAGACAGGCGTGCCGTTGCGCATCAAGGCCGGCTTCGATCCCACTGCGCCCGACCTGCATCTCGGCCACACCGTGCTGCTGCGCAAGATGAAGCACTTTCAGGATCTCGGCCACACTGTGATTTTCCTGATCGGCGATAACACCGGGCTTATTGGCGATCCCACGGGCCGCAACACAACGCGTCCGCCGATGACGCGCGAAGAGATCGATAGGAACGCCGAAACTTACAAGGTGCAGGTTTTCAAAATTCTGGATCCTGTTAAAACCGAGGTTCGATTCAACAGCGAATGGCTGGCGCCGCTATGCTTCATCGACATCATTAAACTCTGTTCGAAGTACACCGTGGCGCGCTTGCTGGAGCGCGACGATTTCACCAAACGCCTGAAGGAAGGCATACCGATCTCGTTTCACGAGTTGCTCTATCCGTTCGGCCAGGCATACGATTCAGTCGCGCTGAAGTGCGATGTAGAAATGGGCGGCACCGATCAGAAATTCAACTTGCTGGTAGGCCGCGAGATTCAGCGCGACTACGGCCAGCCACCGCAAATTGTGGCGACAACACCTTTGTTGGAAGGCACCGATGGCGTCGAAAAAATGTCGAAGTCGAAAGGCAATTACATCGGCATCACGGAACCACCCAAGGTGATGTTCCGAAAAGTGATGGGCATCAGCGACGACCTGATGTGGCGCTACTATGAGCTGCTCACCGACAAGAGCCTCTCGGAGATTGCGGAATTGCGGAGCCGCGCGGAACCAATGGCCGCAAAGCAGGCTTTGGCGCGCACCATCGTGGCGGGTTTTCACTCGGCGGATGCGGCGGATCAGGCGCAATCCGAATTCGATCGCGAGGTTCGCGAAGGTCAGGCGCCGTCAGACATCGAAACCATCACCTTGCCGGACGGAGTTGGCAACAGCCTGCCGAAGATTCTGCTGGCGGCGGGTCTGGCCGATTCGCGTACCGACGCCGAGCGCAAAGTAAAAGCGGGCGCCGTGGAAATCAACGGCGATAAGCACGCCTCTCTAACAATCGTACTGCCCCCCGGTCAACACGTTTTTCGGCTCGGCAAAAAGTGGAAGCGGATACAGATCTAAATGTTGGCGTTCTCCGACAACCTCAGCCAAAGCATCGATGCA
>DATDHK010000529.1:0-8630 GCA_036521635.1 Bryobacteraceae bacterium
GCTCACGATCGGGCATCTATCTTTCTCCTTGTCTTTTTCTTCGTTGGTTTGGATTGCTCCATGCGGTCGAGGTGGCGTTCGAGAGCATCCAGGTGAGCGGACCAGAACCGGCGGAACGGAGCCAGCCAGTCATCGACCTCCTGAAATGGCTCGGGTTTCAGCCGGTATAGACGGCGCTGTGCATCCACTGTGGATTCCACGAAACCGGCCTCGCGCAGCACTCGCAGGTGCTTTGATACGGTCGGCTGCGGCATACGAAGTCGACGCTCGATCTCTCCCACCGACTGTTGTGACGAGGCCAGGAGGCTCAGTATCGCGCGGCGGTTCGGCTCCGCAATGATTTCGAACACGGATTCCAAGCTCTTAATATACTCCACAGAGTATATGCGTGTCAAGGTATATACAAGCAAGGTCCGATGCGTTTTTTGGCGGGTGCAATTCAGAGCTCTGGGAGTCTCGATGCGGCGCGCGCCGCATCGTCGTTACGGCTGAAGCACGATCCCGCGCTCATCCAACAATTGGCCGGTGCGTTGCAGCAGGGTTATTTCGCTACGGCGGTAATTGATGATCTGCGTCACCAGATTCGATTCGGCGCTGACATAATCGGCCTGCGACGCCAGGACGAAAAACAGCGTGGTTGCGCCCAGCTCGTAGCGTTTCTGATCGGCCTCCACGCGCTTCTGCGCCAGGTCGCGCGCGATGGTCGCGATGCGGATGCTCTCTTTGCCGCTATCGATCTGGTTGAGCGCCGTCACCACCTGGAGCCGGATGTTTTCTTCCGTGGAGCGCTGCTTCAAGGCGTCCAGCCGCCTTTGATTTACCGCGTCGGAAAGATCGGCCGCGACTCTGCGGTCCTTGATCGGGAGGCGCAGCGTCAGGCCGAATCCGTAGATCGGGTTGTTAAATCCGAACACGCCGCTCAGCGCGTCGCCCAAGCCGCCCGCTATCGGAAGCACGGGCGTGCCGGAATTGACCAGGTTTGTACCCGAATAGAAAATTCCGCCCAGGCCCGAAGACCCGTACTGCGCCGTCAGCGAAAGATCGGGCCGAAGACGGTTGGTGGCGTCTTTGATGCTAAGATCGTCCACGTCCATGGACTGCGCCACGCCTCTCAAATCCGGACGCAAACGCAAGGCAGTGGCGACGGCTTCCTCGGTATCGATACGGATGGAATCCAGCGGCGGCTCGATGGTCGCGGTCAGGACGATGGGCAGCGTGCGGATCTTCGGGTCGAGGTCTGCGCCAATCTGGCGGCGCAGGGCGTCTTCGGTTTGGGCCAGCCGATAGCGCGCTTGCGAAACCGAAAGCTGAGCGTTGGCTTTATTGGCCTGCGGCTGATAGATTTCAAGCGGAGACGTGGCCCCGAGATCCAGTTCCTTTTGCGCGCGCGCCAATGCGGCGTCGGCCAGCTTCAACGATTCTTCTTGTACGCGCAGATTCTCGCGCGCCCCGATCACGTCCCAATATGCGTTCTCGGCGAAGGCGATTAGCTGAATGACCTGGTCGTGCAGAGTGTAGTCGGCGATGCGCAGGCGGCTGCGGGCAATGGAAACCGGCAGCCGCGTGATATACATTCCACGGCCGCGCAGCAACGGCTGCGTTACGGAAAAGTTGATGTTCGAATTCAGTTGCGGATTGAATGTGGCGTAGAGGCTGTTGTTCGAGTTCCTTACGTCGTTGAAGGAAATTCCGTACTGCGTTCCGTTTTCGAGCGTCTGCTGATATTGCAGCGAGAACGGCTGCGTCAACTGGTTCAGCCTGGCAGCCCCGTCCAGCACGTTGTTCGATGGAGTGTGCGTTCTCGTCGCCCCGAAGCTGGCGATCGCGAAAGGATCGAATATGCCGAATGCGCGAGTGATGGCGCTGCGGCTGAATTCCACCGTGAGCTTCTGGATGGAGACATCCGGATTGTTGGCCATCACCAGGTCCAGGAAATTCCGCAACGATAGCTCCAGCGTTCCGCCCGCGACGAAGTCGTTCAGCCGGACGGGCGGCTGCAACTCAACGCGAGTGGGAATCCTGGCGAAATGCCTCTTGAAATAAGATGGCTTGGGAAAGTAGGGATCTGTCTGCGCGGCGAGCGCCGCCGCTATGGCAAATCCGACGAAGAATCGTGTTATCTGCATGCCGTTACTCGTAGCGCAGGGCTTCGATCGGATCCACGCGCGAAGCCTTCATTGCCGGATAAATTCCGAACACAACGCCCACCACCACCGATACTCCAAAGGCGATCAGCACCGAAGCGGTGGTCACGATTGTTTTCCAATCGGCCAGGCGGGCGATCAGCCAGGAAAGGAAAAATCCGAAGCAGATTCCCAGGACGCCGCCGGCCACCGAGATCAGCACAGCCTCAATCAGGAACTGACGGACGATGTCGCTGCGGCGTGCGCCGATCGCGCGCCGGATCCCGATTTCGCGCGTGCGCTCCAGCACAGTCGAGAGAACGATATTCATGATTCCGATCCCGCCCACCAGCAGCGAAATGGCGGCGATGGCCACCATGACGTAAGTAAAAATGGTCTGCGTGCGCTTTTGCTGCGCCAGCAACGCGGCCGGAATGGTCACGGTGAAATCCTGCACGTTGTGATGAGTGGAATTCAGGATCGCCGCCACCACCTTGGCCACCTGCACGCTGTCCACGTTTTCCTTCAGCCGTAAGTCGACGCCGTCCAGGTCGTCGCGCATGAAGCTGCTGTTGTCCCAATAGCGGTATTGAAAAGTGTTGAGCGGAATGTAGACGATGTTGTTGAGGTCCTGCATTGTCGCGCCGATGTTTTGGCTGCCCGCGGTAATCTGCTCGCCCAGGACGCCCACCACCTCCAGCCACGTGTCGTTCAATTTGACGAACTTGCCCGTCGCCGGTTCGTAACCGAGCAGATTGATTTTCGCGGATTCGCCGAGCACGCACACCGCCGCGCTGGCGGCATCTTCATTCGGATTGAAGAATCTTCCTTCGGCCACGCGCAGGTTGTGGATCACCGCGTAAGAGGGCTGCACTCCGTACAGTTCGGGAATGTCGCGCGCGGGCTTGGGCAACACTTTTCCGGGATGCAGCGCCCGGCGCGCGGACAGCATTTCCAGGCCCTCCACATTGGCTTGAAGAATGCGCACATCGCGTTCGGCGAGGCCCGGGGAAGCACGGCGGCGCTGCTGCAATTCCTCCTGGCTGGCCGCCGGACGCGAATCGATCAGGACATTCCTCACGCCCAACTGCTCGATGAATCGCAGCGACTCCTCGCGCGCGCCTGCGCCAATCGCCAGCATGCCGATCACCGACCCCACGCCAAACACGATCCCCAGCGCAGTTAGAAAAGTGCGAGTCTTCTGCGCCCGCAGATTATCCGCGGCGAGCAGCACGTCGGCCAGATAGCGCCGCACCGGAAAGCGCGAAGGCCGCGGTTCTTCGGCTTCGATCTTCTCGGGAGCAGCCACCGTCATTTCGGAATGGCCTGTAGCGCGTTGCCCGCCCCGGTCTTCTTATTCTGCTGATCGGGACTGGCCATGGCCACCAATTCGCCGTCCTTGACTCCGGTCAGGACCACCTGGCTTTCGCTGCGCCGGACGACTTTGATATCGGCCGGAGCGAAGCCGGCCGCCGATTGCAGATAGACGTACGAGCGCCCGTCGCTCTCGAACACCGCTTGAGCGGGCACCCACAAAACATCCGGCATGACCTCGGTGGAAATCACGATGCGCGCGCTCATACCGGGCCGCAATTCGGGCGACGCGTTTTCCAGTGCGATCTTGCAATCGAAGTGGCGGTCCCAGGGCGATCCGGTGGTGCCGCCAATGCTTTTGATGTGGCCCGCAAAAATCTTTCCGGGAATCGCGATCACGGAGATATCGGTTTTTTGACCTTCCGCTAAATGGCCGCGGTCCAGTTCGCCGATGCGCGCCGCTGCTTCCCAACTGGTCAAGTCCGGAATTTGCGCCACCGCCATACCGGGACGGACGCTATCGCCCAATTGAAACATGGGCAATCGCATCCCCTGAAACATCATGTTCCCGCTGGTATTTCCTTCGATCGAAACATAGCCGCTGCGGTGCGCCCGAAGCGTCATCGATTCAATATTGCGGCGCGCGGTATCGGCCTGGACCTTGGCCTTGTTCCGCGCGGCCTCCTGAATAGCAATGCTCGCGGTGGACGTCGCCTGTCGGCTGGGAATATCGTGTTCCAGTTGACGCAGTTTGTCGCGAGCCGCCTCGAGCGCGAGCGTATTCTGGCGCGCCGCGATGGCGGCCAGCAAAGGATTGCGCCGTGCTTCGAGTTCGGCCTGCCGCAAATCCGCCTTGGCCTGCGCCAGCTCGTATTGCGCTTCTTCTAACTTGGCCTGGCTGTCGGCCTGGGCCTGGACCACTTGCTGCTCGGCCTCCGCCAGATCTGCTTCGGCCTCTTTCAATTTGAACTCCTGCTCGGTGGTGTCGAACTGCGCCAGCACGTCGTGCTCTTTCACCAGCTCTCCGGGAGTCCGCAGTTCCGTCAGGATCAATTCCGAGCCGCCCATCATCGGCGCGGTCAGCAGCTCCGAATTTCCGCCTTGCAATTCGCCGCGCGCGCTTACGGTGAACGCAACTTTGCCGCGCTTGACGGTCGTGGTGGGGATGTCCGCGGATTTCGGTCCTACCGTTTCCTTTTTGTACAACCTGACTGCGCCCCAGGCAATCAGGGCCAGCGAAAGGCATGCGCCAACCAGCATCAGCGGCGGCTTCCACCTCATTGCTTGCGGTCCTTTTTTTCCGGATCGACTAGAGCTACCATGCTGCCGGGATCGATTCCGTGGATGGCAATTTCATCCGGATTGCGCGCCAGGATTTGCACCTCCACCGCGTGGTAGCCGCTCTTGCCCGCCAGATAAACCACCGGCTTTCCGTTGCGCGTGAAGAGCGCTTTCGACGGTACGCTGATGGCGGCCGGCACGCGGCTGATTTCGATGTCCATACTGCCGTTCATGCCCGGGCGCAATCTGGGGTCCGGCTTTTGGATGAGCGAGTAGCCGCGGAAACTGCTGGTGGGCGGCCACTCGAAAGTTTGCTCGGTCAAGGGAGACAACCCGGAAAGCTTGGCCGGAAGCGTAAGTTCCGGAAGCGAGTCGATGCGCACCCGCGAGTTGTTGCCTATAACAATCCGGCCGCGATCGATTTCCTCGATCTTGCCTTCCATTTCGAGAGTGTTCAGGTCGGGAATTTCGGCGACCGATGCGCCCGGCCATACCTGATCTCCAACCTTGAACGGCTTGGCGTTCATCCAACCTTGCGAGTAATTCGGCATGTAGATGATCAGGCCGGTCAAGGGAGAGGTGATCTCCATTTGGTCCAGACGCCTCTTGGTGAGATCCACGTCGGACTGCGCGTGGTCGCGGAGGCGGGTCATCGAGGCGGTCTTTGAATCGTTGGCTGCGGCATGCAGGTGCATATTGGCTTCCTTCACGCGCAAGTCCTTTTCGGCGATTCCGAGATCGATTTTGCTCTCCTCGCCTTGCAGCGCGCTCACGATTTCCGCCTTGGAGGTTTCCAGTTTCGCCTTTTCCACCTGGTAGCGCGAAGTGGCCAAATCGAGCTGATCTTGTTCGGCGGAGATCCGCGTCTGCGCCAGTTGCTGGTCGAGCGTGGCTTGCGCCTGCCGCAGCGTCGCTTCCTTTTCCTGAAGCTGTTGCTTGGCGCTGCTGGGATCGAAACGGATCACCACGTCGCCGGACTTCACCGGGCTGCTGGGCGGCGCGGCCCATACAATTCGCAGGTCGGGCACGTTCACCGGCGCGGTAATCTGCACCGAGCGCCGGGCCTTGAGCTCGCCGCGGCATCGCACGATTACCGAGAAGTCGCCTTTTCTCGCCGGGGCCATCGGCAGGTTATTTGCGGAGTCGCTGTGCCGCATCCGGTAAACGCCCGCGCTGGCCAGGCCGGCGATAAGAAACACGACGGTCAGGCTGATCCATCGCCGCGCTCGCTTCGATTCGCTCATCGTTTTGCCGCTGGAGAAGTGGGAGGTTGAATGATCACCGCCGCCGAGAGGTCCGGAAGAAAATGCGGGTCCGGTTTATCCAACCGGAACGTCGCGGTGAAGGTCTTGATGGGACTCCCGAGCGGCGCAGTAGCCACCGGGCTGGCGGATTCGAAGTGCGCGGGAAACGTCAACCCGGTATAAGCATCCAGGCTCACGATCGCGCGCGCCCCCGGCACGAGCGCCGCGCCGTCCGGCTCGCCGACCTGGGTGCGCACTTCCATTTCGGTCGGGTCGAAAATGCGCAGCAGCGGTTGGCCGAACCAAAGCTGGTCGCCCTCCTGCGCGTGCCCCATGGAGCCGTTCCGCCAGGTGTTCTCCAGCGCCACCATCCCGGCCATGGGAGCGTGCACCACCAGCCGCGCGGCGTTGGTTTCCGACCGTTCCACGGCCACCTTTTGCCGGTCGCGCTGCAGCTCCAGAATCTTGAGGGCGGCCGCGTCGGCCAGGTCGTGAAAATGGCTCGACTTTTTCAGGCTGGCCACGTGCGCCCTGGCATCCTCGGCCTTGGCTTCGTTTTTCAACCTGTCGATTTCGCTTAACAGCGGCCCCTTGCGCAGCTCCAATTCGGCTTTGGCGAGGTCGCCCTCGGCCTTCTGCAAATCGGCCGACCGCTTCTCCGCGTCGCTTTTGTTTTGGGCGATCCGCTGGTCCACCTGGTGCGACAGATCGTCGAACTTGGCTTTGGCTTGCAGGGCGTTGTCCAGTTGCTGGGTGCGGTCGAAGGCAACAATGATATCGCCCTTAGCGACTTTCGCCCCATTGGGCGCCAGGCTGGTGAGCGTCAGCCGACCGCTAAGTCCGGCAATTTGAGGTGTTTGCAGGGTAATGGAATGGATGGCATGGATGATGCCGGTGGCCCGGACAGGCGTCTGGCCCGTCGGCTGAGGTTCGCTTTGGGGAGGGCCGGCGGCGTGGGTTGGAGGTACAATCGAGCGCCCGCATCCTATTAAGAGCAGCGCCGGGGCAATCGCGATAGCGAATCTGAGTGACCGGAATGCAGGCATAGTTATGGCGCCGAGTGTTTGTTTAGACGTACGGAATCGCAATAGTGTTTATGGTATCGCGTTATTTTGTGGAGCAGTGAATTGGCTTACATAGAGACCGGGATTTCTTCTGGACATTCCGTCGTAACATGAAGTCTTCGGCCGAAGTCGACGTGGCGCACGCACAGTTTGTGGGGCGGGACCCCTGTCCCGCAGCCGACGCCCTCGTCGGCCATTCGGATTTCGTTGAAACTTCAACAAGCCGGGCGAGGGCGCCCGGCGCGGGTCGGGGGACCCGCCCCACGAAGCGTCCCGCCCGCCCAGGTGCGCGAAGCCGAGGACGAATTCGAAAGAGCCCGCCGCTGACACTTCGGTAAGTGACGCGTTTCCGAGCCGCGACCGTAAGGGAGCGGTCTGGTCAGACTACGGCATACTCGCAAGTAGCACAGCTCTCCGGCAACCGGCGTAAAATGAATTTTCAGAGATGTAGGAGCCCAAGCCGATGCCGATCACGACATCCCGGCCTGGAAGCCCGTCTCCGTGCCCGCGCGGACGCCGCAGGCGTCACTGTCGAGACGTACATCGAGCGGATCGCCCGTGACGGCCAAGCCGCGGAGGACGAACTCGAAGCTCTCGCCATAGAAGGACTGAAGTCCGGCGAGTCGATAGAAGCCGACGAACGGTATTGGGCAGACAAGCGTCAACGGCTCATTGACCGGCATCACAAGACCGGCACTCGATGCTTGCTCGCTACGTCGTAAAACCCAAGGCCGATCGCGATCTTGACGACTACGCCGTCCACGGCTCCAGGAATCTTCGGGCGTTGTTACGGCGCGAAGAGATTGACTGAAAACCCAGGCCGCTTTGTGGCTCGTAAACTTGAGTGACAACGAACCCCCACCTCAATCTCCCCCATTTTCATCACGATCCAAAAACCCTTCCCCTCAACCTCCCGCCCCCCGTCTTACTATCGATCAGAAGCAAAGGATCTCAATGTCCTCACAACGCAAAATCGATTCCGCCCGCATCAACGGCGAAAAATCCCACGGACCCGTCACCGAAGAAGGCCGCAAAACCTCCTCCATGAACGCCCTCAAATATGGACTCACCGCCCACACCGTCGTCTTGCCCAACGAAGACCACGAAGAATACGATCTCCTGCTCGACACCTACTTCAACGATCTCCGGCCAACAGACATTTTCGAAAGGGATCTCGTCGTCGAAATGGTTAATACCAAATGGCGCCAGCGGCGCTTCTCCAGCGTCGAGTCCTTAATGCTCGAGCGGGAAATTTTCAAGAATCAGGCGCAGATCGACAAGGAATATGGCAGCGACGCAAAAGTAGTCGCACACGCCTTCGCGTTGCGTAACCTCTCGCTAGGCGGTTCGCTTCCTATGCTGAGCCAGGTCGAATCCCGCCTGGAGCGCATTTATGCCCGCGCCTCCCGCACTTTGCACCAACACCGGCAGCTCCGCGAAAAATACGTTGGAAAACGAACCCAATCCCAAGATCGGACATTGGCCCCGGCGCTATCATTTGAAGAGACCTCAAATGAAGAAAACTAGCTTGATAATCTTTCTCGCCATGTACCCGTCGTCTCATCTATGTCTAGCGCAAGTCGCGAAGCAAGGTAACGACACCC
>DATDHK010000530.1:0-3053 GCA_036521635.1 Bryobacteraceae bacterium
CGCGCGACGGCACCTCCGCGCGCTGGATGCTGGATTCCCTGCCCGTGACTTTGACGCCCGAGGGCGCGCACCTTGCGGGCCGGTTGGTGCTGGAGCGATTGCAGCGCTTCGACGGCAGTCAGTTGGCGACGTATGGCCTGACGGCGGTTCCGATTCTGCAGTCGGCGATCGTGCAGTCGGCCGGAAACTATTTCGGATTGCTGGTTCGCAGCGATCGCAAGGCGCACGGATCGCGGAAGCTGATCGAGGGCCGAATCGATCCGGACGAACCGGTGATCATGATCGAAGATTCGATCGCGTCGGGAACCAGCGTGAGCGAAGGAATTGCAAAGCTGGAAGAGGCCGGGCTGCGAGTGGAAGGCGCCATTGCGCTGGTGCGTTTCGGCTGGGAGGGCGGGTGCTCCGATCTGCGGGAGCGCGGCTATCACGTCGAAACCATCTACGACATTTTCGAAGACTTCATGTCGCGCATGGAAGGCGAAGAAGGCCCGGACTACAACCCGACCAAAGACTTCGCCGATCTGCGCTGGAGCCAGCGGCGCGCTTCAGAGGGGTTGCATCCGGCGAATCTGGCGCGAGAGGTTTTGCGCGAATACCTTGCCAGCGGTGAAGTGCTGCGCCCGCCCGTGCGAGTGGATTGCGGCGATTATGATTCGAGCGGCGGGGCGTGGGTGAGCCTGCGGTCCCGTGACGACATTTTCGAACGCCACGCCCGCGACGGATTCTGGCATTTCCCGAGTGAACCTTCCTGGGGCGTCGCCGAGGATATCGTGCGGGCGGCGTTCCGCACTGCTTGCGGGCTGCCCAAGAACGCCGATCGCCAGAAGCTGGTGGACTCCAGCTACATTGGCGTTACGTTTTTTTCCGCGCTCAAGAAAGTTACCGTCGGCGAACTCGACAACGACCGCTACGGCATCGTGGTGGTGAGCCAGGAACGGCCGGAGATCATGGGCGGCGGGCTGCCGCGCATGCCCGGTATTCGCGACGAATGGCAGCAGTTCCGCCATGCCCGCTACAACAATGCGCGCTTGTACGCATACGAGCCCTACATTATCTATAGGCACGAAGTCTCGAAATTCGTGGAACCGGGCGCGCCGTGGCAGCCCAGCGGCGTCGCTATTAATGAGGATGCTCCGGATCTGGGATCGCTGGCGGCGTGGGCGCGCGATCTGGCGCGTGGCGGCGATCCTGCCGGGCAGCCCGCGATTCCCGCATTCCCACCGGCGGCCGAACAAATCTTCGTCACCATCTACATCGACGGTGAAGTGCGCGGCTGCATGGGCGCTGAAATCGCCGACGCGATCAACGATCTGCCGGCGACTCTGCGCACGCTGACGGAGTCCGCCATGGCGGATGAGCGCTTCACGGATGTCGTCATGGAAGACGACTCCGCCATTGCCGTGAGCGTGTCGCTACTCTACAACGAACTGGAGATGGGCGACTTTTCGCGCGAGGAAGTCCGGCTGCGCTACAGGCACGGGCAGCAGGCGTTGATGCTGGAACAAAATGCGCGCGAAGGCATGCTGCTGCCTTTTGTCGCCACGCGGATGAGTCTGGACGCCGAGGATTTCGTGGATGAGGTGATCGACAAGGCCGGCATCACCCGTCAGCCGTACAACTGGAAACGTTTCGATTGCGTGACCTGGCTGGCCGACGAAGAGGGAACCTGGAAGCTGGAAGGGGGTTGCAGGCAATCCGCGCCAACGCTGGGGACGCACGAGATCGCGCGCTTGCACAGCGAGTATCTGCTGCGCAACCAGCGGCCGGATGGCTCGCTTTATTTCACCTATTACCCATTCGAGAACACGTTATTCCCAGGGATCGACGTGGCGCGTCAGGCGCACGCCGCCTGGACGCTGGCGCGCGCGGGGCTGGTGGATGCGGCGGTGGCGGCGCTGAAGTATGTTCTAAGCCAGCCTGAGAACGAGGCAATGGCCCTGGCGCGCGATGCGTTTTTGCTGCTCGCGCTCTGCGAGCCGGGTATGTCTGCTATTGCGGATCGCGGCGCGCTGGCTGAAAAGCTGCTCGCGACAATCGATCGTCATGGCCGCGTCACCACGTGGCGGCCGCCTCCCGCGCCTGCCGCCCAGGAAGACGATGTCGAAGACGACGATGACGAGGACGACGAAGAAGAGGAAGGGACAGTGGAGCCGGAGGAACTGCAAAACTATGTTCCCGGACAGGTCTTGCTGGCCCTGGCAGCCGCTCAGAAGACCGGCGTCATCGCAATTGACGAGAAAAAGATCGAGCGGGCCTTTCGCTACTACCGCCATCGCTTCCGCTACAAGCGCGACTTCGGCCAGGTATCCTGGATGGCGTTGTCCGCGGCGGCGTGGGCGCGCTTGAACTCCCAACGGGAATGCGCGGCCCTGGTGTTTGAAATCGCCGACTGGATTCTCGAGTTCCAGCAAGGGACCAGCGGCGCTTTCGTGACGGACCACCAACCCGACACGCCAGGATACACAACCGCGGTTTATCTGGAGGCGATTGCCGCCGCGTTCCAGACCGCGGCCCAGTTCGACCCGGCGCTCAGCCGCCGGTACGACGACGCATTTAACCGAGGCTTCGCTTTCCTCGACCGATTGATCATTCAGGACCGGGATTCTTCCGTGCTGCCCAACGCCGACTATGCCGCCGGCGGGTTGCGCGAGAATCTGTACAGCGGTCACGTGCGGATCGATTTCGTGCAGCACTCACTCGCTGCGATTCTGGAACGTTATCCAGATCTTTTTGTAAGTACACCAAACCAACAGGAGAATCAGAATGGCTACAAAGAAACGCAATAAACCGAGGCCGATCGTGGAAGTCGCTCCACCCAAGAAAAAGAAGAAGCCGGGCATGATAGTGGAAGTCGCGCCGCCGACTAAGAAGAAGAAGCTTCCGTCGAGGGCCATCGTTGAGATGGCGCCCGCGCCGAAGAAGAAAGTGGCGGCGAGGGCCATCGTTGAGATGGCGCCCGTGCTGAAGAAGAAGAAAATGTGGCCGGAGGTGATTATCGAAGTTGCCCCCGAGGTGTCGCCCTACAGGAAAGCCGCCGGAGTAGTTAAAGAGAT
>DATDHK010000531.1:0-14147 GCA_036521635.1 Bryobacteraceae bacterium
AATTTGATCACCCACACGCCGTTCCATGCGAAGGCCGGAGCCTCGACGTAGGCACTGGTGTGAATGCTCACAAAATCCCAGGGCAGATCCGAGAAAAGGATGCTTGGATACTGCGAGCCAGGTCCGGCGCGCACTGGCGCGAGAACGACGGATTTTCCGACTCCGAATGGTTCGATGCGCAGAGTGAGCCGGAGGGCCCGCCAGTTCAAAACGGCAGCCGGCTGCAGCTTGCGCATGTGATCTTCGAGCACTACGCACGCGATTACAATTCCGCGTTTCCGGATTGGCCGCTCGATCCAGGTCTTGCGAATTTCAGACGATTTCCCGCCACCGGATCGCCCTACACCGACATGGCGAATTGGAATAGCCTCACTCGAGCAGACAAGGAAATAATCAACCGCATTCTGGTCAATTAGGGCAAGGCCATCGAGGCATATCTTCGAAAATTGGTCAGCCGTAACGCGCCATTCGACCGCTTCGTCGCAGGCGACCACGATGCGATCAGCCAGGACGCCAAGCAAGGTCTGAAGCTGTTTATCGGCAAAGCCGGCTGCATTCATTGCCATAACACGCCGCTGCTTTCTGATGACGATTTCCACGTCATCGGGTTGAAGATCAACACCAATCTTTCGCCGCACGCGGATCCGAATGAGACGGGACGCACGTTCAATCAGGCGCTGATTTGTAATCCCTCGGTCGCGGATGGCGACTTCAACGTGAACGGGCATTTCAGTGACGATCCCACAACTACGCGTGACGGGAATTTCTGCAGTCAGACCATTCCTGTGGGCTTATGGCGCACCAAGGGCCTTCGTCAAGTCGCCGAGACTGCGCCGTATTTCCGCGACGGTCAAGCCGCGACGCTCGACGATGTTATTGAGTTCTACGATCGTGGCGGCGATCCGGCCGCCACGTTCCTGGGCGGACCTAAGGAAATTAGGCCGCTGAATCTTTCACGCGAGGAAAAGGAAAACCTGAAGGCGTTTCTGAAAACATTGACCGGCGAACTTGTGCCGGCCCAATTTGTGCGGGATCTACACAATCCATAAGCGGAGCGGGGCAGGTTGGCAACCTGTCCCATAGTCTGGCAAGGTCAACTGACTCTAACCAAGTGCTGTTGGAGGTCTGCGGCGAGAGGGGCCGTAATCGTGATCTTGGCGCCGGAGGTTGGACTGGCGAACGTAATTTTATGGGCGTGCAGAAAGACGCGAGCGGCGAAGCTTGGCGGAGCGCCGTAGAGTTTATCGCCGGCTACCGGGTGGCCGACGCTGGCCATGTGAACGCGGATTTGGTGGGTGCGGCCGGTGCCAATTCTTACTTCGAGAAAAGTGAAGGCTTCCGGGCGTCGCAATACTTTGTATTCGGTGATCGCCGATCGGCCATGCGCCAGTTTTGTGGTCATGCGAGTACGGCGGACTGGATCGCGAGTGATCGGCGTGGTGATGCGGCCATGCTCTTTCTTTACGCTGCCATGCACCAGCGCCAGATAGATTTTTTCCACTTTACGGCTGGAGAACTGTTCGGCCAAATGGCGATGCGCGGCGTCGGTTCGCGCCACCAGGATCACACCGCTGGTGAAGCGATCCAGGCGATGTACGATTCCGGGCCGCAAGTCGCCGCCGACTTTGGAAAGCTTGCCGAAGCGATGCACTAGAGCATTCACCAACGTGCCCGAATGCCGGCCCGCGCCAGCGTGTACAACCATGCCGGCGGGCTTGTTGATGGCGATCACGTCGTTGTCCTCATAGAGAATTTCCAGCGGCAGGTCTTCAGGGACGGCGCGTAACGGCGTCAACTCCGCGGGTTCTACCTCAATCCGTTCGGAACCTTTGAGCAGGTAGGAACGTTTTTCCGCCTTGCCATTTACGAGTACGCGTCCCTGCTTGATCCAGTCTTGTAAACGCGAACGGCTGTGTTGTGGCAAGCGCTCATGCAGCAGTTGGTCTAGGCGATTGCCGGCCTCACTTATCGCGACTTGAAGTTCGAGCATCCACAACCAGTTATATTCAAGAGGTGATTCGAAGCGCAATCGTTCCAGTGGCGGGGACCGGCACCAGATTGCTGCCCGCTACCAAATCGCAACCCAAGGAAATGCTGCCCGTCGCGCGCAAACCAATTGTGCAATACGTGGCCGAGGAGTTGATCGCGAACAAGATCGATCAGATTTTGTTCATCACCGGCCGGAACAAAACGTCCATCGAGAATCATTTCGATACCGATCCGGAGTTGGTGCGGAGCTTGATCGCGGCGAACAAGAGGGATTTGCTGGATGCGCTGCAGTTCGACGATCGCGACGCTCACTTTTTCTACACCCGCCAGCGGATGCAAAAGGGTCTGGGCGACGCGGTTCTCTGCGGCGAAAATTTCGCGGGCGATCAGCCTTTTGTAGTGGCGCTGGGCGATTCCATTCTTGGCCTGCACGCGCAGTCGAAGACGGTTCTGCGCATGACCGAACTGTTCGAAGAGCGCGGGGCAAGCTGCGTTATCGCGGTGGAAGAGGTGCCGCTGGATCAGACCGTGCACTACGGGATCGTCAAGGTGGAGAAGAGCGCGGGCGAATGTTTGCGAGTCATCGATCTGGTGGAGAAACCGAAGCTCGGCCGCGCTCCCAGCAACCTGGCGATCGCCGGCCGCTACGTTTTTTCTCCGGCAATCTTCGATAAAATTCGCAACGTGCCGCCGGATGCGCGCGGCGAGATTCAGCTCACGGATGCGATGGCGCAAATGAGCCGTGACGGCGCGCGGATGTTCGCCGTGAAGCTGCCCGCGAACGAAAGGCGCTACGACATCGGCAATTTTCCAAGCTATTTTGAAACGTTCGTTGAGTTTGCGCTTGCGGATCCGCAGTACGGCGCGGACCTGAGGGAGAAGCTCGAAGATCTGCTGGAGAAATCGCGATCGGCCGTGAACGAGTAATCCTCCCGCTGCTGTTTCTTGGCATTCTTGTCACGCGACTGTGCCATGCCGGCATCGTCTGGGTGGAGGAAGCGTATCCAACCGCCGCGGCGATTCAGATCCTGCACGGCAAGGGACTCTATCGCGACATCTGGTTCGACAAACCACCGCTATCCGCATACCTGTATTTGTTGTGGGACGCGCGCATCGGCATCCCGCTTCGAATCGCCGGGGCGGTATTTGTTTTTCTCTGCTGCCTGATGATTTGGCGATTCGCGCGGCGCATGTGGGGGCCGCGCGAAGGTTTGGCGGCAGCGATGTTGCTCGGATTTTTCCTCACTTTCGGCATTCCGTCGGCCGTGATGGCGTTGGCGCCGGACCTGCTCATGGTGCTGCCGCACATCGCCGCCGTATATCTTGCGTGGCGGGGACGGGCGTTCCTGGCCGGGTTGGTAGCGGGCCTCGCTCTGCTGGTGAATGCGAAGGCCGTGTTCCTGCTGGCGGCGTGCGCCTTGTGGACCTGGCGATCGCTGCCGCTGACGATGCTTGGTTTCGCGCTGCCGAATCTTGCGGCGTTCTTGTGGTTCGGTGAGCCGTACATCCAGGAAGTCTGGCGGTGGGGGGCGATGTACTCCGAGCAGGCATTCGCATTCGTGACAGGAATCACGCGAACGCTAAACTGGGTCGGGTTTCAGTGCGCGATTGTTGTTGCTGCTACGTACGCGCTGTGGAGAGAAAAACATTGGCGCATGTTGGCGTGGCTGCTTTTGTTTCTGGCCGCAGTCGCGGCGGGCTGGAGATTTTTTCCGCGCTACTATTTTCAACTGCTGCCGGTGGTGGTGTTGCTGGCCGCGCGCGGTTATGTGCTGCTGGGCCGATGGCGCGCAATCGTCTGGGTGCTGTTGCTGATTCCGCTGGCTCGGTTCGGTCCTCGATATGTCATGTTGGCCGGCGGGCAAAGCGAGTGGAGCGATCTGGCGATGAATCAGGATAGCCGCGAGGCGGCGGGGAAGATTGGCCATGAGGGATCGCTGCTGGTGTGGGGATATCGGCCGGATGTTTTCGCATATACACGAATGCCGGCCGGGTCGCGATTTCTGGATTCGCAGCCGCTCACGGGCGTGCTGGCCGATCGGCATTTGAATAGTTCAGAAGTGTTCGCGCCGGAGTGGGCGGCACAGAACCGGCGCGAGTTGACCGCAACGAAGCCCGACTGGATCGTGGACGGCTTGGGGCCCTTGAACAACAAGCTTGCGATTACGGAGTACCGGGATCTGCACGAGTGGCTGGGAAGTTACGAGGAAGTTGGCCGGACGAAATTCTCTGTGATTTACAAGCGGCGGTGAGCGGTTATTTGCCGCTCCAGCATGCACGACGCTTTTCCAAGAACGCGGAGATGCCTTCCTGGGCGTCGTCTGCCAGCGCGTTCATCGTCATCACTTCCTTCGCGTAGGCATAGGCTTTGGGTTGGTCGAGATCGATCTGCGAATAGTAGGCTTGCTTGCCGAGTGCAACCGTAAAGCTGCTGGCCTCCGCGATCTGGCAGGCTAGGCGGCGCGTTTCCTCTTCGAGTTGCTCGGCGGGGACAACGCGATTTACCAAGCCCCAATCGGCGGCGGTGGCGGCGTCCACGAGTTTTCCGGTTAGCAGCATTTCCATGGCTCGCTTGCGGCCCACGGCGCGACTCAAGGCGACCATGGGCGTTGTGCAGAACAATCCGATTTTTACGCCGGGGGTTGCGAATGCGGCTTGCTCGCTGGCGATTGCCAAGTCGCAGGTTGCTACTAGTTGGCACCCGGCGGCGGTGGCCAATCCATGCACCTGCGCGATTACCGGTTGCGGGATGGACTGGATTTTCGTCATTAGCTCGGTGCAGACGTCGAAGATGCGGCGATAGTCGGTGACGTTGCGGTCCACCATTTCGCTCAAATCGTGACCCGAGCTGTAGACCTTGCCGTTTGCGGCCAGGATGATTGCGCGAAGGCTGGCGTCTTTGGAAAATTCGTCGAGGCAGCGGATCAGCTCGAGCATCAGTTCGAGAGAAAGTGCGTTGCGGCGATCAGGCCGATTGAGGGCGATAATTCCGATTTGCCCTTCGGTGGACCGCAGCAGATTCTGGTCAGGCATGGAGCAGGCTCCTAATTCAAGTTTAGTCGCTGTCGTCGGTGACCTTTAATACCGACAAGAACGCCTCTTGTGGAATTTCCACGCGCCCCACGCGCTTCATGCGCTTCTTGCCTTCCTTTTGCTTCTCCAGCAGCTTGCGTTTGCGCGAGATATCGCCACCGTAGCACTTGGCCAGGACGTTCTTGCGCATAGCCGGAATATTTTCGCGCGCCACCACTTTGTTGCCGATCGTCGCCTGCAAGGCTACCTCGAACATCTGGCGTGGAATCAATTTTCGCAGCCGTTCAATTAACATTTTCCCGCGGTCGTACGCGAAGTCTTTGTGCACGATGATCGACAACGCATCCACCGGATCGCCCGCCACCAGCACGTCAAGCTTCACCATGGGCGAAATGCGATGGCCTGCCAGATGGTAGTCGAGCGACGCATAGCCACGCGACGCGGACTTCAGGCGATCGTAAAAATCAAGCACGATTTCATTCAGCGGCAGCTCATAGAGCAACATCACTCGGCCCGTGCCGATGTATTCGAATTTCTTCTGATTGCCGCGCTTTTCTTCCAGTAGCTTCAGGATTTCGCCGACGTACTCCTCGCGCGTGATCACTGTGGCGTCGATGATCGGCTCTTCGATGTGCTTGATGCCCGCGGGGTCAGGAAACTTGGTGGGACTGTCGACTTCGATTAGGCTGCCGTCCAGCCGCGTAATTCTATAGCGCACGCCCGGCGCAGTGGTGATCAGGTCGATTTCGAACTCGCGCTCCAGCCGCTCCTGCACGATCTCCAGGTGCAGTAATCCCAAAAATCCGCAGCGAAATCCAAAACCCAGCGCCATGGAATTCTCTGGTTCGAAACTGAAAGCGCTGTCGTTCAGACGCAACTTTTCGAGCGCATCGCGCAGCCGGCCGTGCTCGTGCGATTCCACGGGGTACAGGCCCGCGAAGACCATGGCCTTCACTTCCTGGAATCCGGGCAGAGGCTCTAGCGCGGGCTCGACGGCGCTGGTGATGGTGTCGCCGATCAGCGCATCGGAAACCGTCTTGATGTTCGCGAACATGATCCCGACTTCACCGGCGGCAAGCTCGTCGCACGGGATCGGCTTGGGCGACTGATAGGCCAAGCCCTCCACGTCGAACGTTTTTCCGTTCGACCACAGCTTGATTTTCTGACCGACTTTCAAGCGGCCATCGATCACGCGCGTCAGAATGATCACGCCGCGATAAGGATCGAACCAGGAGTCGAAAATTAATGCGCGCAAAGGATCGTCGGGCGAACCCTGCGGCGAAGGCACCAGATGCACCACGGCTTCGAGGACATCTTTCACGCCCAGGCCGCTCTTTGCGCTCACCAGCAGCGCATCCTTGGCTGGAAGACCAATAAGCTGCTCGATCTGCTCGCGAATACGCTCCGGCTCTGCCGACGGCAGATCGATTTTATTAATTACGGGGATTATTTCGAGGTTGTGATGCAGGGCCAAGTAGGTGTTGGCGAGTGTTTGCGCCTCCACGCCTTGCGACGCATCCACCACCAAAAGCGCGCCCTCGCAGGCTTGCAAACTACGCGAAACTTCGTAGGTGAAATCGACGTGGCCGGGTGTGTCGATCAAATTGAGCTGATACATTTGGCCGTCATCGGCCAGATAATTCAGCCGGACTGCGTGAGCTTTGATAGTGATCCCGCGCTCACGCTCCAGATCCATCGTATCGAGAACCTGCGCCATCATTTCGCGCTGCGCCAAAGCGCCGGTGATTTCGAGCAGACGGTCCGCCAGCGTCGATTTACCGTGATCTATGTGCGCGATGATAGAGAAGTTGCGTATGAACTGGGGATCCATGCGGTAGAATGAGGCCTGAAATCGAATTATCCCATATGTCCCAAGCGATCGAAGGAAATCTCGATGCGAGCGGTTTCAAGTTCGCTATTGTTCTCGCGAGATTCAATGGCTTGATCACCGATCGTTTGTTGACCGGCGCCATGGATGCGTTGAAGCGATCGGGCGCCAAGCCCGACAACATCGAGATTGTCAAGGTTCCTGGCTCGTGGGAGCTTCCGCTGGCTGTGAAAACAATCGCGGAGGCGAAAAAGCCGGACGCCATCATTGCGTTGGGCGCCGTGATTCGCGGCGACACCCCGCATTTCGAGCATGTCGCGGCTCAAGCGGCGCAGGGCGTGGCGCAAGCGGGATTCGACGCCGGTATTCCGGTCGCCTTCGGAGTTCTCACCACCAACACCATGGAGCAGGCCATCGACCGATCCGGCGGCAAGAGCGGGAACAAAGGCTACGATGCGGCCATCACCGCCATCGAAATGGCCGACCTTCTCCGCAAGCTGCGAAAATAGCGTCTGAGCAGTTATGGCCGCCCGTCATCGATCACGCCAGCGCGCATTGCAGGTTCTCTACCAATGGGACATGACCAAGCAGCCGGTGGAACAGGCGATTTCTTCCTTTTACGAAACGCTGTATTCGGATGAAGAAAAAGTCGCGCCGGGCCGCGACGAGTTCATGGAAGAGCTGGTCACGGGCACTTCCCAAATGGCCAACGCGATCGACGATCGGATCGTAGCGAAGTCGGAAAACTGGAAGCTCGATCGCATGCCCGTTGTAGACCGCAACATTTTGCGGTTGGCGATTTATGAAATGAGCCGCCAGGAAACTCCCGCGGCCGTGGTGATCGACGAAGCGCTGGAACTGGCTCGGCAATTTTCGGGAGAAGAATCGGTCGGGTTCGTCAACGGGATTTTGGATGCGGTTCATCGGGAAGAATGAAGATTCTCATGGTGGCGTCGGAGGCCACGCCATTTTCTAAGACCGGCGGGTTGGCGGATGTGCTGGGCGGGTTGCCCGCTGCACTCGCGGCGCGCGGCGAGCAAGTGGCGGTGGTGACTCCCGCCTACCGCCAGAACCAATATCCGAATCCTCCGCGCGAAGCTTACCGAAATTTGTGGATTCCGCTGGGCCCTGGCTATGCGGTGGACATATACGAAATCGAAGAACGCAACGTCAAATTCTATTTCGTTCACTCCCCGCCCTTGTATGACCGCGATGGCATCTACGGGTTCGCGGACGACCATATTCGTTTCACTGTCCTTTGCATGGCGGCGCTGGGCGTAGCGCGCCATCTGTTCCCCGCGAATATTATCCACGGGCACGACTGGCAGGCCGCGCTGGTTCCCGTCTATGTCCGCGAACATTTCTTCGCCGATCCGACCTTCGCCGGCGTGAAGCTTTTATTCACCATTCACAACCTCGGCTATCAGGGAATTTTTCCGCCCGAAGCGCTCTCGCAAATCGGACTGGATCCGAAACTTTTCAATCCCGAACAACTGGAGTTCTACGGCAAGCTCTGTTTGTTGAAGGGAGGCATCGCCTGGAGCGACGCCGTCAGCACCGTAAGCAAGGGTTATGCGCGCGAGATTCAAACACCGGAGCATGGGTTCGGCCTGGATGGATTTCTTCGCAAGCACGGGCCGATTGCCGGGATCGTCAACGGCGTGGATTACGCGGAGTGGAATCCGGAAAATGATCCGCACATCGCCCGCAACTATTCAGTGAGCGATCTTTCCGGCAAGCGCGAATGCAAGCGCGCCGTTCTGGAAGAGTACGGATTGCCGGCCGAAAATCCGGATCGGCCGCTGATCGGAATCGTTTCCCGCTTCGCCGGTCAAAAGGGGTTTGACCTGGTTGCGCAGGTTGCTTCGAGCTTACTGGATGAAGATGTCTGCGTAGCGGCAGTGGGGTCGGGTGATGCGGAGTACGAATCCATGTTCCGCTATCTGGCCCACGCGCGTCCGGACCGGGTGGGCGTGCGCATTGGATACGATAACCCGCTGGCGCACCGCATCGAAGCCGGCGCCGACATATTCCTGATGCCCAGCCGCTACGAACCCTGTGGCTTGAACCAGATTTATAGCCTGAAATACGGCACGGTCCCGGTAGTACGCGCCACCGGAGGGTTGGATGATACCATTGACGAGGATACTGGTTTTAAGTTCCGGGATTATACCGGAAGCGCGCTGCTCCAGGCCGTTCGCTCGGCTGTAGGCGCCTATCGCGATCGAGATGCATGGGTTTCCATGATGCGGCGCGGGATGCGGAAAGATTTCTCCTGGAGCGCCGCCGCCGGGGAGTACTTGGCCCTTTACCGGCGGCTAACCGATGAATCTTTTTCGCCAGTTTTACATCTATTTAGGGGAGACTGAACGACATGGCTGGTGCTAACACTTTGACTTTCACTGACGCGGGCTGGGACAAGGAAGTGCTGAACTCCGAGGTTCCGGTGCTGGTAGATTTTTGGGCGGAATGGTGCGGGCCTTGCCGCATGATGTCGCCGACGGTAGATGCCGTTGCCGAGGCCTACGCCGGACGTGTAAAGGTCGGGAAATTGAACGTCGACGAGAATAACGCGACGGGCATGCGTTACAACGTTCGCGGCATTCCTACTCTGCTGCTTTTCAAGGGCGGCAAAGTGATCGAGCAGAAGGTCGGCGCGGTGGGAATAACCGATCTGCAAAAGATGATCGATAAGCATCTCGCGGACGCCGATAAGCTCAACGATAAACTCACCGCGGATAAGCTTAACGTGGGTTCGTGATCGCGCCTTCGGCGGCCGAGCCAACCAACGCGACATATTTAGCGAAGACTCCCGAGCGGTAACGCGGCTCGGGAGTTTTCCATTTTTTGAGCCTTTCCCGCAGCGTACTTTCCGGAATTTCCAGGTTGATGATTTGCTTGGCGATGTCGAGGTAAATTGCGTCGCCTTCCTCCACTGCCGCAATCGGCCCGCCCACGGCGGCTTCAGGCGCGATATGGCCGGCCATAAACCCCTTGGTTGCGCCGCTGAAACGGCCATCGGTGACCAACGCCACACTGTCGGATAGTCCGGAACCCACGATTGCGCTGGTCACCCCCAGCATCTCGCGCATCCCCGGACCGCCTCGCGGACCTTCGTAGCGAATCACAATCACGTCGCCGGCACGAATCTTCCCATTCATTACCGCGGCCATCGCCGCCTCTTCGGAATCGAAAACGCGCGCGGGACCGCGCTGCTCATTGCGATCGATTCCAGTCACTTTGATCACGCAGCCTTCCGGCGCCAGCGACCCTCGCAGGATGACGAGTCCGCCGCTCTTCTTAATTGGATTGCTCAAGGCATGGATCACTTCCTGGCCCGGCGTTTCCTTCGCGTCGTGGGCTTCTTCGGCGAACGTGCGACCCGTTGCAGTCATCGCAGAACCGTCAACATAACCACCCTCCAGCAGCCGCTGCGCGATCACCGGAATTCCGCCGGCCTTGTGCACGTCTAGAGCAACGAACTTGCCGGCGGGTTTCAAATCAACCAGCAACGGCGTGCGCTGGCTGATGGTTTGAAAATCGTCGATTGTTAGCGGAACATTTGCCTCCCGCGCCATAGCCAGCAGATGCAGGACGGCGTTGGTGGATCCGCCCGATGCGGCAACCGACGCGATGGCGTTTTCGAAGGCCGCGCGAGTAACAATATCGCGTGGCCGCAAGTTCTGGTTCACGGCATTCATGATCAATTCGCCACAGCGCATCGCCACCGCGTTCTTTTGTGGGTCCACCTGCGGTACGGAAGCGGTTCCCATGGGCGACAGCCCGATGATCTCCATCACGGTGGCCATTGTGTTGGCGGTGAATTGCCCTCCACAAGCGCCCGCGCCGGGGCAGGCGTTGTTCTCGATCGCCAGCAACTCTTCGTCGGAGATTTTCCCGGCTGCGTTGGCGCCCACCGCTTCAAATACATCCTGCACCGTGAGATCGTCGCGGTCCTTGTAATGACCCGGCAGAATCGATCCTCCATAGAGAACTAAGCCGGGAAGATTGAGTCGAAGCAACGCCATCGCCGCTCCCGGAATGGTTTTATCGCACGCAACCAGGGCGACGATGCCGTCGAACATATGACCGCGCGCAACAAGCTCAATCGAATCGGCGATGAGGTCGCGGCTGACCAGCGAGGCCTTCATGCCCTCGGTTCCCATGGTGATGCCGTCGCTGATTGCGATGGTGTTGTATTCCATCGGCGTGCCGCCCGCCTTGCGAATACCCTCGGCGACTTTCACTGCCAGATCCCGCAGCTTAAAATTGCACGGCATGGTGCCGATCCACGTGTTCGCGATGCCGATGATCGGCTTCTTCAGATCTTCGTCAGTGAAGCCGATGGCTTTGAGTTGCGATCGTGCGGCGGCGCGATCCTTGCCTTGAGTGATGGTGTAGCTTTGGAGTTTCATGGGAAAAGACCAGTGTACCTGTATCGAGACTATTTCTCGATGCGGCAGCCCGAACAATTCTAGAATGAAGTAAGATGCGATCCGCGCCAACCGCCGTGTGCTGCTTGGCCCTCCTAACGGCAACGTGCCTGCCCGCTCAAGACCCAACTCTCTCCCCCGGCTACGAACATTTCTACAATCTCGAATACGATCAAGCCCTCGCCGACTTCACCGCCGCCACCGCCCAGAATCCTGCCGACCCGAACGCCTGGAACCACCTGGCGCAAGGCATCCTGTTCCGCGCCATGTACCGCTCGGGCGCTCTCGAAAGTGAAATGGTGAGCGGATCGAATCCGTTCCTGCGCCGCGCCAAAGTGCAAATTACCCCCGCCGAACAGGCGAGCTTTTTCGACGCCATCGACAAAGCCATGCAGTTCTCGCAAGCGCGCCTTCACGAAAATCCCGACGACCCAACCGGCCTGGGACCGCTCGGCGTCGCCTACGCTCTTCGCGGCAACTACAATTTCCTGGTCCGCAAAGCCTGGGTGGACGCGTTGCACGACGCCACCGACGCCCGCAAAGCGCACAAACGTCTTTGCGATCTCGAGCCCGCCAACATTGACGCGCAATTAATTCCCGCCGCGTACGACTACGTCACCGGCAGCCTGCCCATCGGCTATCGCATTCTAGGATTCATCGCCGGCTATCGTGGCGATCGCAATCGTGGAATTCGCGCGCTGCAGTCCGTCGCGCAAAACGGCCATTCCAGCCGCGCGGACGCCGAAACAATTCTCGCCGCAATCTACCGCCGCGAGCACCGCGCGCAGGATGCGATTCCGTTGCTCGAAGATCTCATCCGGCGTTTTCCACGCAACTATCTGCTGCGCTTCGAAATGGTTCAGATGCACAGCGACCTCGGCAACAAGCTGCAAGCGCTTGCAGAAATCGATCGCATTTGGGAACTGCGACGAACCGCCGCGCCGGGCTACGAGGATCTCCCGGCTGAAAAAATAGATTACCTGCAAGGCAACCTGCTGTTCTGGTACGACGACTTGATCCCTGCCCTCGATCACTTGAAGAAAGCCGCGGCCAAGGCGCGCGATCTCGATCTGAACACCGCCGTCATGGCGTGCATGCGTCTCGGACAAACTTATGATCTTGAGGGACGCCGCACGCTAGCGATAGCCGCCTACCGGAAAGCCATCGCGTTGGCGCCGCAGTCCGAAGTTGGGAAAGAATCCCGGACGTACGTAAGCAAGCCCTACCGCCGAAAATTGGACCAGGTGTCCATAGCCGGAAAGTAGAAACGAGAAAACCATTTTGCCCAATCATCTGATTTCGGAGAAGAGTCCTTACCTTCAGCAACACGCGCACAACCCAGTGGACTGGTATCCGTGGAGCGAAGAAGCTTTTGAAAAAGCCCGCGCTGAAAACAAGCCCATCTTCCTCTCCATCGGCTATTCCACTTGCCATTGGTGCCACGTAATGGAACGCGAATCGTTTGAAAATGACGATATTGCAGCCGTTCTGAATCGCTCCTTCGTCGCCGTAAAAGTGGACCGCGAAGAGCGCCCGGACGTCGACCGCATTTACATGACGTACGTGCAAGCCGCCACCGGCAGCGGCGGTTGGCCCATGTCCGTATTCCTGACGCCGGACCGCACTCCGTTTTTCGGTGGAACATATTTTGCCCCGGACAATCGCTACGGCCGGCCGGGATTCGGCACCATCCTCGAACGCCTGGCCGCAACCTGGCAAGACAAGCACGATGAAATTGTGCAATCCAGCGGCGAAGTGATCGCGCAGCTCAAGAAAATTTCCGAACCGGCCGCCGCCGGACAGCCCGCTCCCGATAGAGCTACGCTCGACTCCACGTTTCAATATTTCCGCCGCACCTTCGATTCCACGCACGGCGGTTTCGGTGAAGCGCCAAAATTTCCGCGTCCCGTCGCGTTGAATTTTCTGTTTCGCTACCATGCGCTAACCCGCCGCGCGGAAGCGCTCCAGATGCCCCTCGAAACTCTGCGCGCCATGGCGCAAGGCGGCATGCACGATCAACTGGGCGGCGGCTTTCATCGCTACTCGGTGGACGAGCGCTGGTTCGTTCCGCACTTTGAAAAGATGCTCTACGATCAGGCGCAGCTTGCCGTTTCTTATATCGAGGCGTACCAGCTTACGCACGACGAATTCTATGCGTCCTTCGCGCGCAGCACGCTCGATTACGTCTTACGCGACATGACCCACGGCGACGGCGGCTTCTATTCGGCGGAAGACGCCGACAGCGTCATCGATCCGGCCAACCCCAAGGAAAAAGGCGAGGGCGCATTCTATTTGTGGACCGCCCGGGAGTTGGCGCACCTCCTCGACGAGCGGACCGCGCAGCTATTCGCCCATCGTTTCGGTGTCGAGCTGGATGGCAACGTTCATCACGATCCGCACGGCGAGTTCATTGGGAAAAACATTCTCTACGTGCGCCACTCGATCGAGGAAACCGCGCAAAATTTTCACCTCTCCGAAGAAACAGTGAAGGCCCAGCTAGCCAAGGCCGTCCCGATATTGCTCGAGGCTCGATCCAAGCGCGTTCGCCCGCACCTTGACGACAAGGTCCTCACCGCCTGGAACGGCTTAACGATTTCCGCCTTCGCCAAAGCCGCGCAGACCCTGGACGAACCCCGCTACCTCATCGCCGCACAGCGCGCCATGAGCTTCATCCTTGCTCGCATGTACAACGCCGGCGCCGGCATTCTCTTGCGCCGGTTCCGCGACGGCGATGCAGCCATCCACGGATTCCTGGACGACTACGCCTTCGTCACCGCCGCGCTGCTCGATTTGTACGAAGCCGATTTCAATCCTGCGCACCTGCAACACGCCGTCGCCCTCACCGCGAAGATGCGCGAATTGTT
>DATDHK010000532.1:0-10577 GCA_036521635.1 Bryobacteraceae bacterium
CGTGAATCCGATCGCGCGTGATGCCCGGCTCATCGCCCACAATCGACCGCCGGCTGCGAGTAATCGCGTTAAAAAGCGTCGATTTGCCGACATTCGGCCGGCCTACAATCACCACAACAGGCAGTTCAACCGGGCTCTGAAGGTCTGGGCGTGCGACCATGGAAGTTACCGATGCAACCTGAAGTTTTGACTCACACTATTGATCATAGCGAACCGCCGGTGCGCAACCAGTCGATTCGCAACATCGCCATCATCGCGCACGTCGATCACGGCAAGACCACGCTGGTGGACGCCATGCTGAAACAGAGCGGAATTTTTCGCGCCAACGAGCAAGTGGCCGACCGCGTAATGGACTCCAACGCCCTTGAGCGCGAGCGCGGAATCACCATCCTGGCCAAGACCACCGGCGTTCGATATCACGGCATAAAAATTAATATAGTCGACACGCCCGGCCACAGCGATTTCGGCGGCGAAGTGGAGCGCGCGCTGATGATCGTCGACGGCGTGATGCTGCTGGTGGACGCCAGCGAAGGTCCGCTCCCGCAAACGCGCTACGTCCTGATGAAGGCGTTGGAAGCGAAGCTGCCGCCTATTGTGGTGATCAACAAAATCGACCGCGCCGACGCGCGCATCCCGGAAGTGCTGGACGAGATCTACGATCTGTTTATCGATCTGGACGCCCACGAGGATCAACTGGATTTTCCGGTGATTTATACCAACGCGAGGGAAGGCGTCGCGAAGCTTAAGCTGGAGGACGAATCCAGCGATCTGCGTCCGCTGTTTGAAACAATTGTGAAGCATATTCCGGCGCCGGGCGGCGATACGGAATCTCCCCTTCAGCTCATGGTGGCCAACCTGGACTACAGCGATTATCTGGGGCGCCTGGCCATCGGCCGCGTGTTTTCCGGCGTGCTGAAATACGGCGACGACGTCGCGATCGCGAAACTGGACGGCAGTTACCAGACCACGCGAATCACCAAGCTCTACTCGTTCGAAGGACTGAAGCGCGTGGACGAAACCATTGGGCAGCCCGGCGATATTCTGGCCATCGCAGGCGTCGAAGGCATCACCATTGGCGAAACCATCACCAGCGTCGATAATCCGAAACCGCTCCCGCATTCTCAAATCGACGAGCCGACTATCGCGATGACGTTCACCATCAATACGTCGCCGTTCTCGGGCCGCGAGGGGCAGTACGTTACTTCGCGCAATCTGCGCGATCGGCTGGACAAGGAATTATTGACCAACGTATCCATCCGCGTTGAGGAAGCCGGCGGACCGGACGCTTTCAAAGTGCAGGGCCGCGGTGAGCTGCAACTCGCCATCCTGATCGAAATGATGCGCCGCGAAGGATTCGAGCTGATGGTGGGCAAGCCCGAGATCTTGACTCGGACCATCGACGGCAAACTGCACGAGCCGTTCGAGCTGCTGGTGATCGATTGTCCGGAAGCGTTCATCGGCGTCGTCATCGAAAAACTAGGCGGGCGCAAAGGCAAGATGGCGAAGATGGTGAATCACGGCTCCGGGCGCGTGCGGCTGGAGTTTCACATTCCGTCGCGAGGGCTGATCGGCCTGCGTAGTCAAATGCTCACGGACACCAAGGGCACGGCGATTATGAACTCGCTGTTTGAGGGTTACATCGAGTGGCAGGGCGACATACCGCACCGTCCAACCGGATCGCTGGTAGCAGACCGGTTCGGCAAGACCACCGCGCACGCCATCTGGAATCTTCAAGAACGCGGCGAGATTTTTGTGACGCCGGGCATTGAAGTCTACGAAGGGATGATCGTGGGCGAAAACTCCCGGGACGCCGATCTCAACGTGAACATCGTCAGAGAAAAGAAGTTGACTAACATGCGCGCGTCAAGTGCCGACGAGGCGATTCGATTGGTTCCCCCGCGAATCCTGAACCTGGAACAAGCCATCGAATTCATCCGCGACGACGAATTCGTGGAAGTGACGCCCAAATCGATCCGCCTGCGAAAACGAACGCTGAAAGCCAATCAAAGATAGCGGCGTTCGGTCATTTCGGCTTCTCGGGAAACTTGAATCCTACATAGGTTCCCGAGCTGATGCCCATCAGCCCCAGTAAGGAAGCGCTGAAATCCGGCATGGCGAGATCCCGGTACACCGATCGAATAAAGATCATCGCGAAGACCACCGTCCACACTGCGATCTGGAAGCGGGGAAAGCTGATGCCGTCGGCATCGCTCAGAATGTCGTGGCGGAATCCCATGGATTTCGGAGGAGGAGGCATCGCAGGCAACCGGGCTATTTTGGCCTGGACCTCCGCAAGACTGTTCCTCTTCTGTTGCAGCTCCTGATCGAGCGAAGAACCATCCGCGGGATTCGCGTGGGATAGTTCCGCGATGCGCGCCGTCAACGTGGCTTCTTCGGTCTCGAGCGCATTGCGCTGGTTAACGGCTTCCAGATGTTTCTCGCGCTCCACCAGGATCGCGGCCAGGCCCGTCCCGCTGCTGATGCCAATCAAGGCCAACACCGATACCGTCAGGCTGTTGTATTCACCGGTGATGAGCCAGATATATATATAGGAAGCGATCACGAGATAAAACCAGCAGGCCATCTGCACTCTTCCCAGGCTGTAAGGCGAGTCGAGGGCGCCGTCGCGCAAAAGAGTCGTTTTGACTCCGAGATATTTGAGGCCGATCAACAAGGCCACCAGCAAACCCAACACGCCAGGCGTATACCACGGATATACATTGAGCGTGACGTAAACATTGGACTCAAATGGCTGCTTGGTGTTTTTCACGCCCACGCTGATCGCAACCCTGTGATCTTCGGCTTTGCGGGCCTCCGACAGCACCTCCACCCACAGATCCCGGTCGGCCGGATCGATGTCCAGCAGAAAAGTGATATAGTTTTGCGCGCGATTGATCATGGCCGGTTCCGTCTTGGGGAGCATTCTGCCGGCGAGGAATAACCGCAGGTCGCCCAGGTCGTTCTTCTCCGCGGCGGCCCAATCGTGCAGGCCGGAAATGACAACCGTGACCCGTTCGTTCAATTCAGTCCAGGCCGAAGTTTTCACTCCGTTTAGGGACTGAACGACGACGGGTTCTTTCGCCTCGGCTGGCTTGACTGCGCTAGGGTCTCCGCCGGCCTGGGGAACTTGCGCGAGCATTGGGATGGCTATCGCGCCGAATAAGCAGAGGAAAACGGCAGAGCAACGTTGACGCATCACAGCATCATATCTCAGCGCCCAGGCCCGAATATAGTGCTAAACTAAGGGCCATGCGAGCATCCGATGTCAAGCCGATCACCTATATGAAGACCCACTCGGCAGAGCTGGTGGCGTCCGTCAACAAAAAACGCAGCCCTGTTGTCATAACACAAAACGGAGCGCCACGAGCGGTGGTTATGGATGTACAGAGCTATGACAAAATTCAAGATGCTTTTATTCTTCTGAAGATGATCTCGCAATCCGAAGAAGAGTTCCGAAAAGGAGACTGGTTGACTCAGGAACAAGTGGACCGAGAGGTGCGGGCGAGGCTTGGTGATTGAAGCGGCTGCGAGTCCGTTGGTCGAGATCGGCTTCGCTCGATCTGATTGAAATTATCGAATACATTCAGCTTGACCGCCCAGCGGCTGCGCGGGAGATCGGTCGCTCCATTCGCGTTGCAGCCATGCATCTCCGGGATAATCCACGTCGAGGAAAAATTGTACCGGAATTCTTGGAGCGGGGACTCGCCGACTATCGGCAAATCTTAATTCCGCCCTATCGGCTGATCTACACAATCCGCGCAGATTCGCTGGACATAGCAGCAGTGATCGATAGCAGGCGCGACCTCCAAGCAGCCCTGTTCCAGCGACTAGTCCGATGAGCCAGTTCACCTATCACCCCTTAGCAAAATACAGCGCCGACGCCCGCTCCAACTCCGGCTTTGTCATGAATGGCGAACGCCCTCGCGCAGACAAAGCTTGCGGAGATACGGCGCTGACGGAAACGATCGGGAGTATACTGGCGGGTGGAAGGCAAAATGGAACTTCCGGGGTGGGATTCCATGAATGGCATCGTCAGGTTTTGCAAAGGTCTTGAGAGCTATAAGCGTCTTCGCCGCCTCTTAATCAGCGGAGCGTTTACATCCCTGGGTTTGATTGGTTTTTGTGGCGTGGCCCGGTCGGCTGTTGTTGGATGTCCCGACCAGCCAATCACGCTGGCGGCTGCGGAAAAATTGATCATTACATTCGATGAAATGGGCGACGTACCACAATTCTGCTCGTTCACAATCAAGGACTTTGCACTGCTACATCATGGGAACATCATTTTCAAGGACGAGTCGCAGGAGGAGAGCGACAGATTTGTTTTCGTAAATACAAACATCGGGGGCGTGAACCAGGCAACGTTTTGCTTTGCATCCGATCCCGATTTGGGCCTATGTGTAAAAGACCATGGCGACGTTGACGACATTATTAAAATTGAAGACGGAGATCTTGGCTCGTCTTTGACCACTTTATTCCAGGGAGAGAATGGCAAAGGATTATCCGTAACAATCAGCAGTGACGGTAACTTGTCCAACGAGAAGAACAAGTTCTGCAGCGATACGCTAACGTTCGGGCCGGCCCCAAAAGTTCGTTCAGACCAATCCGAGGGGTGTCCGTGTCAACAATGCGCCATGCCTGAACCTGGCACGCTTGCTCTTCTTGGACTGGGGATTGCCGGCATGGCCTTTATGTCCCGGCGGTTGCGCAAGACACCCTTTACCCCTTAGCAAAATACAACGCCGACGCCCGCTCCAACTCCGACTTCGTCATGAACGGCGGACGCGCCTCGTACTTGCCGATCGAGTTCAGAATGTTGCAAATGTCGGCCGGATAGCACGCCCGCAGCTCGGTGCGTCCCTCGCGCAGACACAGCTTGCGGAGGTATTCGGCGCTGTCGGGTTCGTAAGGCATGTTGCTGCTCGCCAGCACGCGGTGGAAAATCTGGTCGAACGCCTTGTCGTCCACGGCATCAATGAAAATCTTGTTGTGGATTCGGCGCAGGAACGCTTCGTCCGCCAGATCGCTCGGCTCCAGGTTGGTCGAAAACACCACCATCAGCTCGAACGGGATTTGGAACTTCACACCATAGCGGAGCATCAGGTAATCCACGCGCCGGTCCAACGGAACGATCCAGCGGTTCAACAGGTCTCGCGGCGACATCAATTGGCGGCCAAAGTCGTCCACAATGAAAATGCCGTTGTTGGCCTTCATCTGCAACGGCGCGGCGTAAATACCGGAGGACTCGTCCAGGCGCAACTCCAGCATGCTCGGAATCAACTCGCCGCCCACCACGATGCAAGGCCGGCGGCACAGCACCCAGCGGGGATCCACGTCGTAGTCTTCCGTATCCAACCTTTGGTGCACCACCGGGTCGTACAAACTGATGATCTGGTTGTCCACCTCAACCGCGTAAGGCAGCAGAATCGCGTCCTGATAAACGCGCAGCATTCTTTCCGCGATGCTCGTCTTGCCGTTCCCGGTAGGCCCATAAATGAAGATGGAATTCTGGGAGATGAGCGCCGGACCCAACTGGTCCAGCAGTTGGTCCGTCACCACCAGGTCCGAGAAAGCCGAACGCAGCGACTTGCGATCGATGCGGACTTGCGCCGCCTGCGATTTCGTCGCGCTGTGATAATCCTTCAAGGAAACTGGCGCCGCACCGGCGTACTGCGTGATCTGGAATCGCTCCGACGACAGCGCTTTCCCCGCCTGCGAAAGAGTGAAGTGATAGTCGTTGCCCACCATGCCTTTCACTTCCACCAGTTGCTGCGAGCGCATATGCTGGAAAACTATATTCATGATCGGCAACGAAACTTTGAGGGTATGACCCAGTTGTTGCAGAGTGCTGAAGCCCTCCAGCAGCAACCTGCGCAACACCAAGTCGAGCACCAGGGACTGGGAAATCCCTAAGTCTTCAAAGGTTTGCGGAACACTGGGGGTGAATCCGGTCCGTACCGGCGAGAGCGTAGCTGCCATAGATGAGCCGATCCTCAGTCATCTAATCGGTGGTTTCGTCTCAATTGTTTATACACACTCAAGCCCGGCTGCCCGTCAAATCTGTTGTGAAGCTCTACCGGTTCGTGGTGTGCGCACTATCGGTGTGTTTATCGGCACGCGCCGCCGTCACCGCCGAGCAGCTATATAAGGATGCGCAAAAGGCCGAGCGCGCCGGGCAAACCGCGCGCGCGTACCTGCTTTATGCGGAAGCTGCCGCGGCCGAGCCCTCCAACTTGGCCTATTGGGAACGCGCCCAGGCGCTCCGGCCGGCTGCCAGCCTCCTGAACATTTCGCAAACCCGGCCGCCCGACCTCCCGCCGGAAAAAATCGACCGCACGCTGTTTGGAAACATTACCGACTTGGATCTCGAGCAGTCGCGCAAGCCGCTGCCTCCGCCGGATTTGAAAATCGCCGGAGGCCGCCAGGATTTCGACCTGCGGGGCGACGCGAAATCTCTGTGGGAAAAGCTGGCCGCCGCATTTCATTTCACGATCGTGTTCGACACGCAATACCAGCCGTCGCAAAATGTTCGCTTTCGAGTGGATAACGTCGACTATCGCGAAGCGCTGCGCGCTCTACAGGCCGCCACCGATTCGTTCTTCGTCCCCGTCAGCAATCGCATGATCTTCGTGGCCAGCGATTCCACGCAGAAGCGTACCGAGTTTGAGAGCACGGTGGCGGTCGTCATTCCGTTCCCGGAGTCGGCCAGCGTTCAGGAGCTTCAGGAAATCACCGTCGGCGTTCGCGGCTTGCTGGACATGCAGAAATTGATGATCGACAGCCAGCGGCACTTGATTCTCATTCGCGACCGGCTCACCAAGGTCCGTCTGGCGCAAAAGCTTTTCGAAGACCTGCTGCGCCCGAAGCCCCAGGTGGCCATTGAAGTCGAGATCGTCACTACGGATCGTACGTCGTCGCTGAGCTATGGCCTTTCTCTGCAAACGGCTTTCCCGCTGGTGAATATCGTGAAAAACCCGACGCTGGCCGCGCTCGCCCGCACGGCCACGAGAGCGAACTTGTGGAGCATCGGGATCGCCAACGCAAGCCTCTTCGCCACCGCCGCCAAATCGAATTCGAGCACGTTGCTCAACTCGGAAATAGTGGCCGTGGATGGACTGCCGTCCACGCTGCACGTCGGCGACAAGTTTCCCATCGCCACCAACGGCTATTTCGGATCAAACACGGGAACCGGGCGAGTCTTCGCGCCGCCTCCGGCCATCAATTACGAAGATCTCGGATTGGTGCTGAAGGTGACTCCGCACGTTCACGGCGCGGACGAAGTTTCGCTCGATGTCGATGTCGAGTTCAAATTGCTGGGCGCGGGCAGCGTGGATGGAATCCCGATTGTTTCGGCCCGTAAGTTCGAATCGAAAGTGCGGGTGGGGATCGGAGAGTGGGCCGTGCTTGGCGGATTGATGACCGGATCGGAAGCGCGGACGATGACGGGAATTCCCATCCTGAGTTCCATTCCGCTGCTGCGAGAAAACAAAATCACCCGCGACAATTCCGAGACATTGATCATCCTGAAGCCGCATCTGATGATTCTCCCGCCCACCGAAACAGCGACGTGGCGCGCCTACTGCGGCACGGAAACCCGGCTGCCGGTGGAGTTCTAACACACCTCTGTTATCCTCAGAGCTTGGACCACAAATCAAAAATGCTGGAGGAGATCCACGAGCAGCCGGCGGCGCTCGAGCGTACCCTCCAAGCAGAGCGAAAATCAATCGAAGACCTGCGTTCAACGCTTCAAAAGCAACGTCCGAAGCTAATTATGCTGGCCGCGCGCGGCACCTCCGACAACGCCGCCCAATTCGGACGATACCTGCTCGAAATCACCACCGGAATTCCCGTCACGCTGGCCGCGCCGTCCATTTTCACGCTCTACCGCGCTCCGTTTCAGTTCGACGGCGTGCTGGTGATCGCGATTTCCCAGTCCGGCGAATCCACCGACACGAACCTGGTTCTGGAACGCGCACGCGAACAGGGCGCCCGCACGATCGGCATCACCAACGAAGCATCCAGCACACTGGCACGCATTGCCGAGCACACGTTTCTGGTTCATGCCGGCCGCGAAAAAAGCGTGGCGGCCACCAAGACATACACCGGCCAGTTGCTGATGCTCTACCTGATCGCCTACGCGCTGGGCGCGCAAATCGCACTCGACGACCTCGCCCGTCTGCCGGACTGGACCTGCCAGGCCCTCCAGCTACAACCCGAAATCGCGCGCCGCGCCGAGCGCTATCGCTTCATGGACCACGCCCTGGTGGTCGGCCGCGGCTTGAATTATTCCAACGCCTTCGAGTTCGCGCTCAAGCTGATGGAAACCTGCTACGTCGTAGCCGAGCGATTCTCCAGCGCCGACCTGATGCACGGCCCCATCGCAATGGTGGAAGCGTCGTTTCCAGCGTTCCTGTTCACGCCATCCGGAGTCACCTGGCAGGGAATGCGCGAAATGCTGGAGAAGCTAAATCATCTGAAAGCCGAGACGTTGATGATTACCGACCAGAACAATCCCGAGGCTCTAGCCCTGAATCAGCGCGTCGTTGTCGTGCCGGCGAAGCTCGAAGAGATCTTCACGCCGATTCCATACATCATTCCCGCGCAGCTCTTCGCCGCGTGTCTGGCAGATCAAAAGGGCCTGGATCCAGATCGCCCCAGAACGATTAGCAAAGTTACTCGAACCATGTGAAAACCGCTCCCTCACGGTCGCGGCTCTGAAGCGCCCTAAGTCGCAAACGCACCAAATCGCAAAGCGCACCGAATCGTCTAACCGAGCCGCGACCGTAAGGGAGCGGTCTTTGCTACCTCACCACTCCCGCCATCGGGCTGCTCGCGCTGGCATACAGCTTCTTCGGCATCCGCCCGGAAAGGTAAGCCAGCCGCCCGGCCTGCACAGCCAGCTTCATCGCCTCCGCCATCTTCTCCGAATCCTCCGCCTCGGCGATCGCCGTATTCATCAGCACTCCGTCATATCCCAACTCCATCGCAATTGCGGCGTCCGAAGCCGTGCCCACGCCGGCATCCACAATGAGTGGGACCTCCGTGATCGTCTCGCGCATTATGCGCAGATTGGTAGTGTTCTGTATGCCCAATCCAGATCCGATAGGCGCGCCCAGCGGCATCACGGCGGCCGCGCCCGCATCGATCAGTTTGCGCGCATTCACTAAATCGTCGTTGGTATAAGGAAGCACCACAAAGCCCTCCTTCACCAGCACGCGCGTCGCTTCCAGCAGCCCTTCGTTGTCGGGGAAAAGCGTCTTCTGATCACCGATCACTTCCAGCTTCACCCAGTTCGACAGTCCAACTTCCCGCGCCAGCATGGCCGTGCGAATCGCTTCGTCGGCCGAGTAGCATGCGGCGGTATTCGGAAGGATGAAGACCTTCGAGCGGTCGATAAAATCCACCAGCGATTCCTTGGTTTTGTCCGTCAAGTTCACGCGCCGCACCGCCACCGTGACCACCTCCGCTCCCGAAGCCGCGTGGCACCTGGCCATCTCCTGAAAGCTGCGATATTTTCCAGTGCCAACAAACAAGCGGGACCCGAATTCGCGGCCGGCGATGCGCAGAACATCTGTCATGCCTCCATTCTAGCGCCCGCCCTCGCTTCCGATTTTGTCTCAAACACGTCCGGGAAATCCCTTAGATCTACGGTCGTTTTTGAGAGACACCTAAGGGGAATACCCGCCCGAAGTAAGCGTGTCCGTACTAACCGTTAGGCGGCGCGCGGCCGATGGATTGCCTGCGGCAATAGTGCCGCGGAGCGCCAACTTGTATTTGGTTCAAATCTTTCGCGTCAGTCCCCTGACGGCCATCGCGCTGTGCGTATGCCTGGCGACCATCCTGTGGTGCATTCTGCTGGCGCGCAGACAGCAGGTCGGTTTGGACCGCCTGCTCACGGCCCTGCTGGGAATGATCGCGATTTACGAGGCGCTGCGCCTGATAAAGGATTCAGGAATCATTCTTTTTCCGGGAATTCACAAGCTGGATGGGTGGGTGGATTTCATTATCGCTTCGCTCTATCTCATTGCCGCCTTGATTTTGAAGGCGTCGAGTAGCGACCGCGCCAGCACCAAGGTACGGTTGCGCCTGGTGGAAGCCAACGAGAAGACCGTGGAATCCGGCAAGATGAGCGTGCCGCCGGCAACGGAAACCACGGCCCTCTTCGATGCCTCTCCGCTGGCGACTTTCGCGCAGGATTCCAGCGGCATGGTGATCTATTGGAATAGCGCCGCGGAGCGTCTGTTCGGTTGGAACCGCGACGAGATCGTGGGACAACGTTTGCCTCACGCATCGGCCGGCCCGCTGCGAAACAAACAAGGCCGCGAGATTGAGGCAGCGGTCTGGAACACACCGATCCGCCCGCCCAGCGGCACAGTGCGCGGAACCCTGACGATCGCCGCGGATAGCTCAGCCCTGCGCGCAGCCGGCCTGGAACTGGCAAATCGCGTCAGCGCCTGATTTTCTTGTGGGTTTGAACCTGGTGGATTCGATGTCCCCCGGCGACATGCCCGATGCAGAACCCTCGCTGAAAAAAGCCTACGAAGAATTGACTAACCCGCGGCACGCCCTGGGCACCAAGC
>DATDHK010000533.1:0-1584 GCA_036521635.1 Bryobacteraceae bacterium
GAAAGAAAGCGCCGGATGACTTGAAACGCCTCCGTCTCGCTTGCGACTTCGTTGTCCACGGCCCCACTTCCGCGCGCGTGAATCTCGTAGCCGCCGAGTTCTTCTTTCGTCACCTTTTCGCCGACGCCACGTTCCACCACCGGCGGACCCGCCACAAAAAGTTGACTGCTGCCTCGCACCATCAGCGAAAAATGCGAGGTGACCACGCGCACCGCGCCTAAGCCCGCCACGGGGCCCAGACACGCCCCGACAACGGGCACTTCGCCGAGCATCGCCGTAATGGTGTCCCACGCCGGATTCGCAGGCACATAGGTTCGCCCAGTCTGTTCGATGGTCTTGACGCTTCCGCCGCCACCAGTGCCATCCACCAAACGGACCATGGGAATGCGCAGGCCGCGCGCAAGCTTCTCGCCGTGCCCCATCTTGTTGCCGACGCTGGCATCGGCCGCGCCGCCTCGCACGGTGAAATCGTCGCCGCCAACCACTACTTGCCGGGCGCTGATGCGGCCGGTGCCGACTACGAAATTCGATGGAGTGAAGGCGGTGAGTTGTCCACCATCGTCATAAGCCGCACGGCCCGCCAGCGAACCGATTTCATGGAATGTTCCAGCATCGAGAAGCTGATCGATGCGCTCGCGAACGGTCAGGCGGCCGGCCGCATGCTGTCGCTCGATGTTGGCGGCGCCGCCCATCTCGCGCGCAAGCGCCTCGCGGCGGCGGACCTCATCGATCTCGGGTTGCCAACTCAAGGTGCTACAAACCTTTGGCCTTTTTCACTTCCTCGACCAACGCCGGAACCACTTCGAACAGGTCGCCCACGATGCCGTAGTCGGCCACTTCGAAGATCGGCGCATTCGAATCTTTGTTGATGGCCACGATGGTCTTGGCACCCTTCATCCCCACCAGGTGCTGGATCGCGCCGGAAATTCCCACGGCCATATAAACTTTTGGCGACACTGTTTGGCCGGAGCTGCCCACCTGGCGCTCCATCGGCAGCCAGCCACTGTCGCAGATCGGACGCGACGCCGCCAGCTCCGCGCCCAGCACGCGCGCCAACTCCTCCACGATCGGGATATTTTCCTTTTCCTTGATCCCGCGGCCAACGGATACAATGATGTCGGCTGCCGTCAAATCCACCGCGCGGGTGGCTTCGCGGAACGGCTCCAATGGCTTCTGTCGGATAATATCTGTGCTCAGCTCCGGAGAAAAGCTTTCCACCTGCGCCGAGCCTTGCTCCAACTGATCCGCGCGAAATGATCCCGCTTGCATAGAAGCGAAATGCGGTTCAGCCCCGCCAGGCTGCACATCCGCGTTTAGTTTGCCCTGAAAAAGTTGCCGCACAAAAACCGCGTTGCCGGATTCCACACGAAAACCCACAGCGTCGCTAATCAGCACTTGTGCGAAGCGCGTGGCCAGCTTCGGCGCGAAGTCGCGAACCTGATACGTGTGCGGAAACAGCACGATGGACGGATTCGCTTTCTTGATCAACTGTTCCAGCGCCGCCGTATATCCATCCGCCGTATACGTAGCCAGCAAATCGTGAGTAACGGCATACACTTTGTCCAATTTCTTCTGCGCGAGCTC
>DATDHK010000534.1:0-2911 GCA_036521635.1 Bryobacteraceae bacterium
GTTGGGCCAGGCGACAGTAATCGTGAGAAGCGCTACCGCCGAGGTGGAGAGCGGACAGGCTACAATCGCAAACGTCGCGCCGGGAATATTCTCGGGGAGCGGTACCGGGACAGGACCTGCCGCGGCGGCCGTGTTAACCGTTCATCCGGATGGCTCGACGTCCTTCTTGCAGCAAGCCACTCGTTGCGACAACAGTGGCTGCATTCCGAATCCGATCGATCTCGGCACAGACGGCGATCAGAACTTCTTAATTCTTTATGGCGTCGGCATTCGCAGAGGTGGGCAAATAGCCAGGGTTCGCATCGCCGGCCAGGACTTGACGCCGTTGTATGCGGGTCCGCAAGTGCAATACGGAGGAGTCGACCAGGTGAACGTGGCGCTGCCGGCATCGTTGCGCGGCGCGGGCGACGTGACCATCACGATCGTGATCGGCGATCAGGTTTCAAACACGGTAGTAGTTCACTTCAAATAGGCATTTGCTACCTGCCGGGTTTTGCGTTCGCGACGCAACCTGTTGAAGGATAGGCCGGAGGGTCGTTGGCACAATAACTGCCTGTAGATTCACGAGGAGTATCTAAATGCTCGGTGTTGAACCTAACGTGCCGCCAACCAATCCGAATCCAGATGAGCCGCATATTCCGGGACCAGACCCGGACCCATCGCCGCCGGAGATAACCGATCCGCCGATGAAGACGCCGATGTGGACGTAGCAAGTTCGCTGAAGTATTTTTGGCGGGCGCCGCGTCGAGGCGGCCACTTGGATACGGCAAAAATTCGCGGCGAGCTCGGATATCGCAAAACTGGTACGAATCGCATCATTCGTGCCGCAGAGCCGTCAACGGATCTATCCGCGTAGCTCGCAGCGCGGGAGTGCACGCGCAATGGATCCCCTTGACAAAGCCAGCCAATATGGTACGCTATAACCAAATTGGCATGCTACCAATCGGTTCGTTTAATCCTGATTCCGATTCGCCTCTCTACCGCCAACTCTATCTACAAGTACGTAATCTTATTGAGGCCGGGCATATCGCTCGGGGTGCACGCCTGCCAGCCACGCGTGAATTGGCTGGCCAACTTGGACTGAACCGGACTACCGTCTCGGCCGCCTACGAATTGCTCGAAACCGAAGGCCTGATCACCGGCCACGTGGGGCGTGGAAGCTTCGTCGCCGACGTTCCCGCATCCGGCGGCGGACTCCCGTGGCGGGAAATTCTAGAGCCCGCCGCGCCCATTTCACCCGCCGCG
Source organism: Bryobacteraceae bacterium (assembly GCA_036521635.1). Taxonomy (GTDB): domain Bacteria; phylum Acidobacteriota; class Terriglobia; order Bryobacterales; family Bryobacteraceae; genus Palsa-89. Next base: position 1,246 of record DATDHK010000534.1, read on the forward strand.
CCGACCTCTACGCCCGTCGCCGGCTTCTCTAGCTCGCGCCCGTCGGAGCTTCTCTTTCCGATCGAAGAATTTCGCGACACTTGCGCCGAAGTGATCCGGAGCGCGGAGGCGCAGACCATCCTGCAACTCGGCTCGCCTTCCGGCTATCCGCCGCTGCGCCGCTATCTGCTCGATCTGTCGCGCGCCGAAGGTGTGGCTCGCGATTCCGACGACATTCTGATTACCAGCGGTTGCCAGCAAGCTTTCGATCTGTTGCAGCGCACGCTCATCCGCAAAGGTGAAACGGTGCTGGTCGAAGACCCGGTTTATCTGGGCGTCAAAAACGCGTTTGAGCGAGGCGGCGCGCGGCTGGTCGGAGTTCCGGTGGGAGCAAATGGCATCGATCTGGAAGCGCTGGAGCGCATCGTCGCCCGCGAGCGTCCGCGCTTGCTTTGCATAACGTCCAATTTTCAAAATCCCACCGGCGCTACGCTTCCGATCATTGCAAGGCAAGCAATTCTGCGCATTACGCAGGCGGCCGGAGTGATCGTGGTGGAAAACGACATTTATGGCGCGCTGGCCTATGAAGGCGAGCCGATTGCGCCCGTCAAAAAATTGGATGCAAGCGGCGACACCGTGCTGCTGCGTAGTTTTTCGAAGCTGGCTTTTCCCGGTCTGCGAGTGGGTTGGGTGATCGGCCCGCGCGCGCTCGTTGCCAGCCTTACCGAAGCGAAATTGTGGAGCGATCTGCATACGGATCAGTTGTCGCAGGCCGTGCTGCTGCGCTTCGCGGAGTCCGGACGGCTGAAACAACATCGCGAGCGAATGTTGCAGGCCGGCCGCGAGCGTTTGCACGCGGTCTTGAATGCTTGCGAAAAGCATTTGCCAAAAGATGCGCGATATACGCGGCCTCGCGGCGGAATGAGTCTATGGGTAAGTTTGCCGGAACCGCTGGATGCCGGCGAACTGTTGTCGCGCGCCGAGCGGGAAGGCGTGACCTATTTGCCGGGAAAATATTTTTCGGTTTCGCGGCCGCAGTCGAACAGTTTGCGTATCAGTTTTGCCGGGATGACGCCGGATCAAATCCGATCCGGAATCGCGATTCTCGGTCGTATTTTCGAAGACGAACTAGCGCGGGTGCGTTCGCATTCGCCGTTGGTCGAAGCACCAGCAATGGTCTGAAGCAGGAGCTCTCATGTATCTTGATGAAACTTTCCGCCTGAAAGTTGGGCTTGCAGAAATGTTGAAGGGCGGCGTCATCATGGACGTCACCAACGCCGAGCAGGCGATCATCGCCGAACAAGCGGGAGCGTCGGCTGTTATGGCGCTCGAGCGCGTGCCGTCGGATATCCGCAAGGATGGCGGAGTCGCGCGCATGGCGGCCATCCGGATAATGCGCGAGATCATGGAACAGGTCAGCATTCCGGTGATGGCCAAGGCGCGCATCGGGCACTTCATGGAAGCGCGGATTCTGGAAGCGCTGGAAGTGGATTACATCGACGAAAGCGAAGTGCTCACGCCCGCCGACGAAGATCACCACATCGACAAGCGCAATTTCAAGGTTCCGTTTGTTTGCGGCGCGCGCAATTTGGGTGAGGCCCTGCGGCGCATCGCCGAGGGCGCGGCTATGATCCGCACCAAGGGCGAGGCGGGTTCCGGCGACATTGTCGAGGCCGTGCGCCACATG
>DATDHK010000535.1:0-7271 GCA_036521635.1 Bryobacteraceae bacterium
CTGCAAAAAGGGCCGTGCCAGTTTTTTGATGTCTGGGCGTTGCATGTAGCCCCGGTACAAATCCGGTGGCCAGCGTTGTTCCAATTCCCGGAGTGCCTGACGCGCCTGATCGCGATATAACGGAACGAAGCGCGAAAAAATCGCCATTGCCCGCCAAGCCGATTCGGGATACGAGCTCAGCGTCGGTTCAAGCTGTCCCAACAACACCAGCGCACCCGCCGTCTGGCCCGTTTCCAGGCGCGCCTCCATCGCCGCCAGACGCGCCGCCACCAGGGCTGCGGGATCCCCCGCGTTTTCCAAAGAGCTGAGGGCCTCCTCGCATTCCCGCTTTCCTTGCGTTTTGCCGGCCGATCTCAGCAGCGCCAGCCCCAGCGCCCATTTCAGGTTGGCGCGGGTTACCGCGTTCGGGTGCTGATCGGGTGCGAATCCCAGGCGAGCGTGGTTAGCAGCTTCGGAGAATCGTTCCGCGCTCAAGCTGACTTCCGCGCGGGCGAGTGCAAGATACAGCCGAAGGGCGGGAAATTTTTCGGCGGCCGGATCGACCTCTTCGAACATGCGGCTCGCACCGCTATAGTCCCCCAAAACGGCCAGCGTGCGCCCGCAGCGCAGAGCGGCGTACCCGGCTTGTTCAGGCGACGGACTGGCTTTCCGCATTTTCTGATAATGATCCAAGGCTTGTGGATAGTTCTCCTCGGTGGAAAATGCGGAGCCCAACCCTTCCTCCGCCAGATAACGGCTCCGCTGATCGTGGTTGGCGTCCGCGGCCGCCAGCAACTGATTGAAACTTTCCTTCGCGGCGGCGTAATGGCCGCGAGTCGACTCGGCCCGGCCAATCAACACCAGCGCCCGAAGCGTCTCCTGCTCCCAGTGTTGAGGCCGGAAATAGGTCAGCGCCTCGCCCGCTTCGCGTGACGCCTGGTCCGGCAAGCGCATCTGGTCGTGGAGCGCGGCCAGCCAGAGCTGCGCCTGAGCCACCCAACGCAGCGAATTGTTTCGCTGCGCCAGCGCCAGCGCGTCGCGATAATATTTCTCCGCGCCCTGGAAATCTCCCCTACGCACCCGCGCTGTAGCCAGACCCAGAAAACTGTTGATGCTCAGCATTTCCATCTGGTTTGCCTGGGCCGTCTCCAGGGCCTCGCGCGCTAGCCGTTCTCCCGATTCTGCATCGCCCGCGGTGCAAGCGTTCATACTCATCTGAGTCTCGGCCGCAATCTCGAAATAAGCGTTTTGCGCCAACCGCGCCGTTTCCACTGTTTGCCGCAGATACTTGTTGCTCAACTCCAGATCGCCCAGCCGTACGCTGGCCAGAGCACGATGATAAGCGAGCGACGTCATCCCTTCGAGATTGCTCTTGAACCTGTATCCCTCTGCTGCTTTTTCGAACGCCTCTTCGGATTTTGAAATATCGGCGGGGTCCCTGGCCCCGCGTGCGTAAGCCATTCCCAACCACATCCAGGCTGCGGGTCTCGGGGTCCGGCCCTCGGTTGCCTTTCGATATGTCTGGACCGCCAGGTCTCGTTTGCCGGCAAGCAAGTACGTAGTGCCGAGGTCGAGGTAGACATCTTGGTTGCCCGACGGCCCGGCCTCCACAAGGTGCTCATAGTCGGTCGCGGCAGCCGGGTATTCACGCGTGGTGAGATGACCGACCGCACTAAGCTGCAAGCGATCGGCTTTCGAAAGCGCGGAAGTATTCCCGCTAAGCGCCAACACCATTTCGCGGTTCGCCTTCTCCTGCGCCTCCAGGCTCAGCCATGCTTCCGCCAGACGGGCATGCGCCAGGCAGAAGCTCGGGGCCAGCGTCACAGCCTGGCCCAGCGCCTTGGTGGCGGCGAAATATGCGCCATTGTGAATTTGGTCCACACCGCCCTGGTAATACGCCAGGGCTTCCGCGGACGGCTGATTCCTTGCGCGCATCCACGCAGCCCAGCCCAGCAATGCGCCGGCCGCCAGTGCCGCGGCGGCTGCGACGGCCGTCCATTTGCGCCACGTCATTGCCGGAAAAGGCACGGTGATCGCGCTCGAATCGCCACGCAGCCCACGGATAAATTCGGCCGCGCTCGAAAATCTGCGAGCCGGGTTAGGGTCGAGTGCACGCAGGATGGCGCGCTCCCATCGTGGATCCAGATCGGCGACAAACTTTCTCGGCGACGGGGGCGGCTGTTTGGAACGAAGGATCGCGGCGCCGAAGGGCGTGTCGGAGGCGAACGGCAGCTCGCCGGTAATCATCTTGTATGCCACCATGCCCAACGCGTAAATGTCCGTTGCGAACGTCGCCTTGGATCCGGTCAAGAGCTCCGGGGCCATGTAATCCAGGGTGCCCATCAGCGGGCTCGACTTGCTGGCTAGCGTTTCGGTATTCGGCGAGTAACTGCGGGCAAGGCCGAAATCCGTCACCACGGCGCGATGGGCGTGCGCGCCGGCGAGGCCGGCCCCCGCCACAATCAGCATTACGTTCGATGGTTTGAAGTCGCGATGGACCACGCCGGCCCGATGCGCGGCATCCAGCGCCTGCGCCATCTGGTCCAACAACGGTTGCGCCGCCGCCGTGCTCATGCGGCCTTCGCGTTCCAGCAAATCGGCCAAGGTTTCGCCGTCCAGGAACTCCATGGTGAGAAAGTAGACCGGGTCCTGCGCGGAGGCATCCGCAGGATGCCGCGCCAAGTCGAATACGCGGCACACATTTTGGTGGCCGATCTTGCGCGAAAGCTGGATCTCCAGTTTGAAGCGCGCTATCATGCGTTCGTCGCCGGCAATTTCCTGCAGCAGCGTCTTTAACGCAACGCGCTCTCCCAGCTCCAAATCGTGAGCTTCGTAGACCTCGCCCATACCGCCATGGCTGAGGTAGCGCTCAATGCGATAGCGGCCAGCCACCGTCTGGCCGGCCGCGAACACGTTTCCCGCCGGAGGGTCCCATACCGGGCGATCCAGCGGGCTGGAACGCTCGTGTTCGGCCAGCAATCGCCGTACTTCGTCGGACAGGTCCGAGTCGGCGCCGCAGGCCTGCCGCACTACGCGCTCTGCTTCGGACGGCGCGCATTCCACAGCTTTGTCAAAAACCTCGCGCACCTTCCGCCAGCGCTCCGCTGTCATTGGGGTTTTCCACGGAGCTGCATTTGGAGCCATGCCCGGGCGGAGGTCCAGTCACGCTTCACGGTACGGATCGAAATCCCTAATACTTCCGCGGTCTCTTTCTCGGTCAGCCCGCCGAAGTAGCGCATTTCGACGATACGCGCTTGCCGCGCATCCAGTTCCGCGAGCCGGTTCAGGGCCTCGTCGAGCATCAGCATATGATCCATCCGCGGCCGTTCGCTCGCGTGCCAGTCTTTCAGCTCAATGCGAAGTCCAGCGTCTGGCCGCTTGCCGGCCGCGCGCTGGCGCGCGTAATCCACCAGAATGCGCCGCATCTCCACGCTTGCGCAGGCGAAGAAGTGCGCGCGGCCTTGCCAATCCACAGCCCGATCGCGCACCAAGCGCAAATAAGCTTCGTTCACCAACGCGGTCGTCTGCAGCGTGTGATTGTGGCGCTCACGCCGCATATGAGTCTTGGCAATCGCATGCAACTCGCCGTACACCATCTCCGCCAAGATGGACTCGGCGGTTCGATCGCCCCTTTGGACCGCCGCAAGCAACGTGGTGATCTCGGTGTTGGCCGCCATGGCGTTTTTTGGAGTAGATAGGATTGTACCGCAGGTTTGTTTTTCAAAACTTACCGCTGTTGAGGGAACGACGCGGGCAACAGGGGAGATGCCCCAGGGGTCTTGCCGCCCGGAGGCCCGAGAAATAAAAAAGGCGCCGAGTGCTCTCACACCCGGCGCCATTCGATTGGTATCTACCCTTCGCCTACTTCGGGCAGCCCACCTTCTTCAGATCGGCATCCGGCAGATCCGCCGCATTCCCTGCCGCGGGTGGCAAAGCCAATCCCTTGGGAACCAGCCAGATTTCCACCCGGCGATTCTTGGCTTCGTTCGCATCCACTTCGTTGCCCTTGCGTTCCTTGGGCGCCTCGGTGGATACGGTGCAGGAGGTCGGCAGGAATTCACTGTCCTGCGCGGTTCCAACCCACACACCCTTGATGCGGGAATGGTCGAGATCGGTACAAGTTCCGCCTCCACCACTCAGGACTCCGGCCGTGTTCAGCACGCGATCCTTATCGAGCGACCGGCCCTTGGCGCCTTTACCCTTGGGCGCTTCGTTGGCGTCGATGTGTCCCACCAGAACGACATCGTAGTTGGCATTGGCTGTCAGCACCGGATACAACTGTTCGATCAGGACGCGCTTGCCGCAATTGTTGACGCGGGAGCTGCCCTTCGGGAACACGATGTCGCCGAAATGTTTCACCGACGCCGAGTAGTTCACGGTGACGTTGGTGGATCCGGAAGCCGAGCCGCCCTTCGTGTCGGTGACCGTGGCTGTGATGGTCACCCGCTTGGATTGCGGACGGCTGCGGTCGGCTTCATTGAAGGTAACCGAGCTGGAATTGTATTGGCCTTCCGCCGTACTCCCGTTGGCCACGCCTTCGCTTGCCGACCAGGAATAAGCGAGAGCACCGCTACATTCCGAACCGGTGGCGTTCGCACGCAGCACGGCAGTCTGGCCGCGCTCGAGATCCGACGGATTGGCCGTGACGTTGTTCACGGTGGGCCGGCTGTAACTCTTTACGTGAATGGTGATGGCGCTGGCGTCTACCGGGTTGGCTGGATTGTCACTCGATGGGTCGGTAACGTGTACACCGATCCGGTGATCGCCCGAAGCGCCGGCGGAGTAACTGTAGCTGGCGCCGCCTCCGCCTTGATTGTTGCCGTCGACCGACCACTGATAGCTCAGACGGTGGCCGAGCGAATCGGCGGCATTCGACGTAAAGGTGATAACCTCGCCGGGGCATACGGAGTTGGCGCTAGCCGTGATCGTTCCGGCGGTCAAGCTTCTGGCCGGTGGCGGCGGCGGAGGCGGTGGTGGTGGCGGTGGGGGCGGAGGAGGGGGCGGCCCGCTCAATCTGCCGAAATATAAACTCAAACCGACGGTCGCCTGCACGCCCTGAATATGTTTGTCCGACGGGATGAAAGCTCCACCGGTGGTGGAACTGGATGGCAGACCGAATTTCGGGTTCGCTCCAGCCAGTCCGCGCACATCCACTCGCAGGCCGACGTGCGGATGGACCTTCCACTTCACGCCCGCGCCGTAGTTGACCGTGAGCCGCGTGTCGGAGCTGAAATTGGAAAGGCCGAACGACTGATCGAAAGCGCGCGCCGTGGCGAGGGCCCGATCGTTCGGCGTATAAAATGTAGGGCCGAATCCGAGGGTCACAAACGGGCGGACTTTGCGATCCCGAGGAGTGAAATAGCCCAGTGCGTTAAGACCCAGTTGGTAAACGTGAACATCCAAATTGGGCAGTCGAACACCGGGCCGGGGTGGATTTGAAAACTCCAAATCATGATCCCCGTAGAAGCTGCCGTTCAGCTCAATTCCCAGAAAGTCGTTGGGGTTGACGGTGAACCGCACCCCGGTATCGAAGCCTTTGCCCAAGGACGTTCCCAGGCCCGCGCCCACTGTCCCGAAGTTCGTTACTCCTCCGAAGACGCTGGCTTCGACGATGCCAAAAGTTTCTTCCGCGTGGATGGCGGCATTTTGTCTCTTATCCTGTGCATTGGCCGCAAACGGGACCACAGCTTGCGCCCCTAGAATGACCGCCGCCAGAACCAAAGATCTTGACACGAATCGCATAAATTTCACCTTTCCCCTCTTTTGTTACTCCTTCGATGAAGCCACGCCAGCAGACTGTTTAGCCACCTCAGACTGCGGCATATCAAATACCAGTGCGCCACGAGCGGCGCTCAATGCAAAAATCCGCCCCGGAATATCGGGCGCCAACCACAACAATTGGATTGAAGAATTCTCGAGCCCGTCGCTCGGAAAAAGCTGCCAAGACGTTCCGCCGTCCAGGGACCGGTAGATTCGTCCATATTGAACTAGAAATGCTTCCAGCTTGCGCTCGGGATGAAATCGAACCGAGTTTACCGTGGCGGCGGGAACGCCATCTTCGACGATCTTCCACTGAACGCCACCGTCCACCGATTGTAAAACACCGCGCGAGGTGGCGGCCAGCAGCGGCGCAGTCACGTCATCCGGCACGGCAACATCGTAGACGTAATAGGTATTCACCGCGAGGTTGGACTGGCGCCATGTCCGCCCAGCATCGTCTGAGATAAACAAGTAGTCGCGCGTCCGCACAGCCAAACGGGTGGATCCGCGAGGCGGCGCATACACGGCTAAAACCGGAACTCCGGTGAGGCCCGCGGACGCTACACGTTCCCAGGCGGCCCCGCTATCCGAGCTGCGAAATAGGCCGGACTGCGTGCCCGCGAACAGTGTGAGTTTCTTATCCACCTGCATGGCTCGAAGGGTGTGAACCCGCAGCTTTCCGAAGTGTTGCGCTGCTTTTCCCGCCGTGACTTTGGGCTTGATCGTAATCGTAGACCAGGTCTTTCCACCATCCGCCGACTTCAAAACAGCGTCTTCGCTGGCGCCAAACAAAAGTTCGCCGCCGGCGGATGCGGTCACTAAACTGTTGAGATTGCGTCCTAACAAGGTTTCCTGATTGGCCCGCAGCCGCCATTCCAGGCCACCGTCATCGCTCGTGAAAACACCACCATAGCGTCCTTCATAGACGCTGCTGGCGTAGAGATGTTTCCCTACGCCCGTGATTTGGTTGAGGCTGTGGTTCGCAAACCCCAAGTTGCTGGCATGGAAAGTTTCTCCGGCATCGGCGGTTTTCAGAATGCCGGCGTATTCGGTGGCGAGATAAAAAACGTTGGGATCGGTGGGATCGAACACCATCCAATTCACTTGGTCGGTGGACAAGTGACGCCAGGAGCGCCCGCCGTCCGGCGACTTGAAAAGCCCGAGCGTAGTGCCCGCGAAAATGATATTCGAGTTGCGCGGATCGGCGGTGATGATGTGCGTACGCCGGTGCGTTCCAGGAATGCCGTGCAGCTTGGCCCACGATTCGCCGCTGTCTTCGCTGCGATAGATGCCGCTGCATGCGCTGGCATAAACAAGCTGCGGGCGCTTGGGATCCACGCGGATGGAGAAAATATCCGAGTCGTCAATCAGTCCGGTGTGAATGGGATGCCAGTTCGCGCCGGCGTCCGTAGTTTTCCAGGGAAGATGCGGAGTGCCCGCGTAGATAGTCGCCGGGTCGTTCGGATCGAACACGAGCGCGGTAATATCCTGCATCTCCGAATTGTCTTCTTTGGACACGCGCCGCCAGTTTT
>DATDHK010000536.1:0-3835 GCA_036521635.1 Bryobacteraceae bacterium
AGGTTGGTAACCTGCGGCCGATTGGTAATCGGCCTGTCGCGGGATTATCGAAAACTTCGGAACGCCGATTGCCAATCGGCGGCAGGTTACCAACCTGCCCCACAATAATTGCAATTCTCGCTTTACTCTGCTGCGCCACCGCTTCCGCGCAGCAGTTCGGCCTTCCCGCGATGGTGCGTGGAGTTGGAATCGATCAGAATCTTAACGGCCAGATCCCGCTCGAGTTGACATTCAAGGACGAGACTGGGCAGCCCGTCCGCCTCGGCCAGTATTTTAGAAAGAAGCCGGTCGTGCTCGCGCTGGTCTACTACGAGTGCCCCATGCTCTGCGACATGGTCCTCAACGGACTCACTCACACCATGGAAGGCATCTCGCTCGACGTCGGCAAAGATTACGAAGTGGTCACCGTCAGTTTCAATCCGCGTGATACATGGCAACTGGCCGGCGCGAAGAAGTCCAACTACGTCGAAAAGTATAAGCGCAAGGGCGCGGCGGAAAGCTGGCACTTTCTGGTTGGCGCGGAAGACAGCGTCAAAAAGCTGGCGGACACCGTGGGTTTCCACTACAAGTACGATCCGATTTCGAAACAGTTCGCGCACGCCAGCGGCATCATGGTGCTGACGCCCGAAGGCAGGATTTCGCGCTACTTCTACGGCATCGAGTACAAGCCGCTGGATTTCCGGCTCGGGCTGGTGGAGGCGTCGCGGAACAAGATCGGCACGCCCGCCGACGCCATCATGCTTTTCTGTTTCCACTACGATCCCATGACCGGCAAATATGGATTCGTGATCATGAACGTGATCCGGACATTGGGCACGGCCACCATCGTCGCTTTGGGAACGCTTCTGTTTGTGCTGATCCGGCGCGACCGGAATCGCGTGCAGCCCGCCGCTGGGAGGTCAGCCTAATAAATGCAGCTACCACTTTTTCCCGAGGCGGCTTCCACCATTGCCAGCAGCATCGACTATTTGTATTTCTATTTGATCGCCGTCAGCACCGTCATGACGGTGCTGATCTTCGGCGCTGTTTTCTTCTTCGCCATAAAATACCGCCGCCGTTCTCCGAACGAGGTCCCGCAGCCCATTCACGGTTCCTTGAAGCTGGAGATTGCCTGGTCGGTAATTCCGTTCATCATCATGTTGTCGTTTTTCTGGTGGGGCGCGCAGATCTTCTTCGAGAGCGCCAGTCCGCCGCCGGGCGCGATGGATCTCTACGTCGTCGGCAAGCAGTGGATGTGGAAGATTCAGTATCCGGAGGGTCAACGCGAGATTAACGAAATGCACGTGCCGGTGGGCAAGCCGGTGAGGCTGACGCTGGCATCGGAAGACGTCATCCATAGTTTCTTTATTCCCGCGTTCCGCGTGAAGCACGACGTGGTTCCCGGACGCTACGACACCATGTGGTTCACCGCCACCAAGCCCGGCCGCTATCATCTTTTCTGCGCCGAATATTGCGGCACCGAGCATTCGGGAATGGTCGGATGGGTCAACGTGCTGAGCGAAACGGACTACGAAAATTGGCTGAGCGGCGGCGGCTCGGAAGGCACCATGGCGCAGCAGGGCGAGCGCCTTTTCCAGCAACTGGGCTGCTCCACTTGCCATCTGCTGGATCAGCAGGGCCGTTGCCCCATCATGCGCGGTGTGTATGGATCGCACGTGCAATTGCAGGACGGCAAGACGGTGGTGGCCGACGACGCCTACATCCGCGAATCGATTTTGAATCCCAACGCAAAGATTGTCGCCGGCTTCAAGCCGGATGTGATGCCCACTTTCCAGGGCCAGATCAGCGAGGAAGGGTTGCTGCAGTTGATCGTCTATATTAAATCCCTGGCCATCACGGGAGCGCCGGGCGCGGCACAACCGGGAACTGCAAGCCCCGCGGCAAAACCGGCGGGCAAGCGAGCCCAACCAACTGGCGGTAAAAAATGAGTACTGCGATCGTAGATCCACGGACCGAAGAAAGTCCGAATTATTTAAACGCGGAGTACGGCTGGAAGTCGTGGCTGCTGACGACCGACCACAAGCGCATCGCCATACTCTACCTGATCTCCATCACCCTGATGTTTTTCGTGGGCGGAATTTTCGCCGTGCTGATGCGGTTGGAGCTGCTGACGCCGCAAGGCGACATGGTCAATTCCGACACCTATAACAAGTTCTTCAGCATGCATGGCATCGTCATGGTGTTTTTCTTCCTGGTGCCGTCCATTCCGGCGACGCTCGGAAACTTTCTCGTGCCCATGATGATTGGCGCTAAAGATTTGGCGTTTCCGCGAATAAATTTGTTGAGCTGGTATATCTACATCGTCGGCGCGGTGTTCACATTGGCGGCCGTGGTTCTGGGCGGCGTGGATACCGGTTGGACTTTCTACACTCCGTTCAGCAGCAGTTATTCCAATACGTTTGTGATCACGGCCGCGAGCGGCGTTTTTGTCGCGGGCTTCTCGTCCATTCTTACGGGACTCAACTTCATCGTCACCGTCCACAAAATGCGCGCCCCCGGAATGACCTGGGGACGCATGCCGCTGTTTGTGTGGGCCAACTATGCAACCGCTTTGATCCAGGTTCTGGGCACGCCTGTGGTGGCCATCACGCTAGCGCTGGTCGGTCTCGAACGCGCCTTCCGCATCGGCATTTTCGATCCGGCCATCGGCGGCGACCCAATTCTGTTCCAGCACATGTTCTGGTTCTATTCGCATCCGGCCGTGTACATTATGATTCTGCCGGGCATGGGCGTGATCAGCGAGCTGGTCACCTGCTTCTCGCGAAAATCGGTTTTTGGCTACAGCTTTATCGCCGGCTCCAGCATCGGAATCGCGATCATCGGATTTCTGGTTTGGGGTCATCACATGTTCGTCACCGGCATGTCGATGTACGCCAGCCTGTATTTCTCGCTGCTGAGCTTTCTGGTCGCGGTTCCCTCGGCCATCAAGGTTTTCAACTGGACGGCCACCATGTTCCGCGGATCGATTGTGTATGACACGCCGATGCTCTATGCGTTCGGATTCATCGGCCTGTTCACCATCGGCGGCTTGACCGGCCTGTTCCTGGCGACGTTGGCGGTAGACGTTCACGTCACCGATACATATTTCGTGGTGGCCCATTTCCATTACGTGATGGTCGGGGGAATGGTGATGGCGTACATGGGAGGACTCCATTTCTGGTGGCCTAAAATAAGTGGGCGGCTGTATCCGGAAGGCTGGGCGAAGTTCTCCGCGCTGCTGGTATTCGCGGGTTTCAACCTGACCTTCTTCCCGCAATTCATTCTCGGCTACCTGGGCCAACCGCGCCGCTATCACGCCTATGCGCCCGAGTTTCAAGTGCTCAATGTGTTGTCGACGGCGGGCGCCTCGATCTTAGGATTGGGCTACATGATCCCGCTCATTTATTTCCTGTGGTCGATGCGCTACGGTCCGAAGGCTTCCAACAATCCGTGGGGCGCGAAGGGTCTGGAGTGGGAAACCACTTCGCCGCCGCCGACATTCAATTTCGATAAGACGCCGATCGTGACCGAAGAAGCGTACGCCTATTCCCACAAGGAGGAGGTGGAAATTGGCTGATTCGCACGGCGCGGTAGCGGAGCACACCGAACACAATCCGAATCTGCGCCATCACTTCGACACGATGGCGCAGCAGTTCGACTCCGCCACGCTCGGGATGTGGGTGTTCCTGCTGACGGAAATCATGTTCTTCGGCGGAATGTTCGGCGCGTATAGCGTTTACCGCTCGATGTACCCGGAAGCATTCGCCAGCACCAGCGAGCACATGAATGCCATGTGGGGCGGAATAAACACCGCCGTGCTGATTGTCAGCAGTTTGACGATGGCGCTGGCGGTGCG
>DATDHK010000537.1:0-8075 GCA_036521635.1 Bryobacteraceae bacterium
TTGAGCTGGTACAGCCCGACAAAGCCCGGCGCCAAGCCGCTCCAATCGACGATGATGCCGGCCTGGCTCCAGGTGGGATCTCCAAAAAACACCTCCACTTTCGCCGTGACCGCCAGCGGATTGCCGGGCGCGGCATTTCCGCCGGTAACCTTGCCGCCGGTTGTAAGTCCCAAGCCGGACGCAAACAGCATGAGCGGCTCGTCGCGATGCGCCGGATGGTTCTTCGTGACGAAGCTGCCGTCGGCATGCAAGAGCGCTGCTTGATTGCTCACCGGGTCGACGAAAACCGCCGGCGCATATTTGGAAATTGCGAGCTGCTGCGAGGCGGAGGCCGCGTTCTTTCCGATGGCCCGAACCACCAGAGGGAAATTCCCGGTGGCCATTTCAGGAGGAATCTGGGCGTTGATTTGGCCCGGCGATGACAGGAAAAGAGGCAGCGGAAGATTGTTCAGCGTGACGCACACTCCTCCTAGAACAGTGGGAAGAGGGAGCGACGGCGCGGCCACCGTATCGCCAAGATTTTTGCCGAAGATGGAGACCAGTCCGTTTTGAGCGACGGAGGTTTGATAACTGGCTGCATTGACCGCGCCTCTCGGAAAAACTTGCGGCGAATTGGCTGCGCTGGCCGGGGGATCGAGGGAAAAAATGCTGAGTCCGCTGGTGGTCAATGCATACGCGGACGTGCCCGCGGAGTCGATCGCGATGGTGCGCGAGTTCACCGCCGCGCGTTGCGTTCCCGTTACCTGGAGCAGCGGGCCTTCCAGCGCGGCGACAGTTCGCGTGGTGTTGCCGGTGTTGACATCCACCAGCTCAAACGTTCCGGCGTCGCTGGGATTCGTTGTTGCATTGGCGCGGACCGGCATGGTGAATCGCGCGTACGTAGTGGCGTTGACCGCCATCACGCCCGCAATGGGCCGCGAAGTTCCGGCCGGCCTGCTCACTGGAGTTAGGGATTGGTTCAATACGCTCCCATTCAAAACGAAATACTGCCCTTTCGGTCCGGCGCTGGCCGGCCCAAAATATCCTTGCGCTTGCACGAAAGTGGTGAGTTGCTTGGCCTGTACGAAATCGTCCACCGTAACATCATAAAGATAAGTGAAACCGTCGGCGCCGGCGACCATTATGAATTCCCCGCCCGGCGTGGCCACCATGCTGCGCGGACTGGGGATCGATTTGGGCTGCCCATTCGTAGTCCCGATCACCTGACTGGCGGGGCGCGGGACGGCGGTGTCGCCGATCACTTGCCAAATCGCGCCATTGACGCCTGTGTTCAGAATGAACATCGGGCCAAGCTGGCTCGCCGCGATTTCACCGGGCGTGGCCAGGGGCGCGGTCAGAGAAAGCGGGATCGGCGGGAAGCGCACTTGGCCCACTGTCTGCAGCTTGTCCAGATCCACGATGCTGATGCTTTCCGCGCCAGAGTTAGAAACATACAGAACGTTGGCGTCCGGCGTCATGGCCATCGAGTGCGGCAGTTGTCCAACCTTAATCGGACTCAACAGGCGATTCTGCCGGATGTCGAAAACTTCCACGCGATTCATGCCGGAGTTCGATACGTAGAGACGCTGGCGCGTGGAATCGTAGACGATGTCTTGCAGTCCTTCGATGGGCGAAACGCCGACAGAAATGGGAACGATGGCGCCGGTTGCTTCCGCGTTGCGATTGTTCTGGTAAACGTGCACGCGGGCGGGAATGTTGATGGCCTCGGGCGACTGAATTACAAAATCGAAGCCAGGCGCGGTAGTGCCCAGCATGGTTGCAGCCGCCGGGCTGAAGGTAAAGTCGATGTTCGATCCAGTGCCGGCCGCTTGCGCTCTGGCCGTGGGAGCGGCCACGTTGTTAACCAGAAGTTGGGCGGACGCAGTGAGCCGGCCGGCGCCGGCGTTGGTCACTGAAACTCTGGCGGTGCGTTGCGCGGCCGTAACTCCGCACTGATCGTTGGCCAGCACGAGAACAGTTCGATCCGGAACGGCCAGCGGGCTCTGGGCGATGGTCGAGACCGGCAAGATGACGAAGCCGGATTCCGAGAGCGCGTAGATGATGGCGCCGTCGGCGGTCATCACCATTTTTCCCGAGAGGTTTTCGGGAAGCTGTAGCGCGGTTTGAATCAGCAAATTGTCCGGGTCGTTGAGGATGAGCTGGCTCACGTTGGGCGCCGAAGCGGGCACGGTTTGCGGCGAAATATCAAAGCCGGCATACAATGTCGATCCGTTCGGGCTGAAGACGCTGCCGCCTTGCAGGCTTTCCAAATTGAACTGGGCATTCACGGCGAGCAGGTAGGGGGCGTTGGCCATGTTCTCCTGCGCCAGGATTTGCAGCGTGCCGGCATCGAACAGCGCCGCGCCCGACATGAATTTCGATCCGTCGGCATTCACCGCCAGCACGCCCGAAGTGTTGACCACTAGCCTGCTGCGGAGCACGGTTCCCGATCCGGCTTCGTAGACGAAGACCGCGCGCGAGCCGTTGGCCTGAATGTTCGCGCCGATGATAATCTTGCCGTCCGCGCTGGCGCGCAGGGTGCCGCGCGCGGCTTGGAACTGTTTGCCGGACGGCGGCGGCAGAATCGGAGAAATGGGCGGCGGCGGCGTTACCGTGAGGGGCAAGAGAGCCGACGAGGGATCGGCGCTGGGATTGTAGAGCAGTAAAACATTTTGCAGATTGCCCGTGCCGGTGCCGATGGTGGAAACCAGCACGCGCTCGTCGGCGCCGACGGCGATGCCTTCCGGCTTGGCCACCAGCGCGACCTTGTTGACGATGGTCTGCGCGGTGAGATCGATGACGTCGATAGCCGAAGCGGTTTGCGACGTGACGTAGAGAAATTTGCCGGAGCGCGAAATGGCGGCGGCGATGGGCAGTCCGTCGGTCGAAATTGGCGTGAGCAGGCGGCGCTGCTGAGTGGAATAAACTTCAATCCGATTCTGACTGGTGTTCACCAGATAGATGCGGGCGCGCGCCTCATCCAGGACGATGTCGGTGGCCCCGCCAATGACGGGGACCACCGTGCCGAAAGTGGCCGCGAAGGACGCACTGCCGGATAGAAGCAAGAAAAGGGCACTGCGGTGAAACATGTAATTTCATACAAGTATAGCTGGGGGCGGTTACTCCGTGCGGGCATGCCCTATCATCCGCGCCGGAATGAGCGCCAGGCTGCTAGTCAATCTCGCGGCATGGGAAGCGACGCGATCGTGAACGGTCGAAACGAGCTGAATGGAACAGCCTACTGCATTCTGCATCACGCTGCCATCCTTTGCATCCATGGAGAACCCAACCACAGCGCAACCGAGAACGAAAACGCATTCAAGTAGTCTGGACATGTTCTACTCCTTCTGGCACAACTAAAGACGGAAACGACCGGCCGTTATTACAGCCCTATTGCTTGTGCTGGCTGGCCAACGAGGCAGTGCCCAGCATTCCACCTAAACCCATTGTTTCCACCGCGGAAGAGGGCACAATCACCATGGAGCCCTTCTCCTTGATGGCTTCGTACAGCATATTCATGGCGCGCAAATGCAGGGCGACCGGGTTGTTGATATAGACCGTGGACGCCTCGGCGAACTTGGTGGAAATCTCGGTCTCCGCGGTTCCGAGGATGATGCGGGCCTGCCGCTCGCGCTCGGCCTGAGCCTGGCGCGACATGGCGTCTTCCAACGCTTGCGGGATATGCACGTCGCGGATTTCGACCGACTGCACCGTGATGCCCCATGGGTTCGTTTTTTCGTCTAGAATACGCTGCAATTCGCGGCCGAGCATTTCCCGCTCGGTGATCATCTGCGCCAGATCGTGGCGGCCGATGGATTCGCGCAAGGCAGTCTGGGCGCTCATGGTGATGGCGTTGTCGAAATCCATCACCTCCAGGATCGATTTTTCGGCGTTCCAAACCAGCCAAAAGATGATGGCGTCCACGTTCACCGGCACCGTGTCGCGGGTCAGCGCCGATTCGGCCTTGACGGCAGTAACGCGCACGCGCTGATCGACATACTGGCTGATCTCGTCGATCACCGGGACAATCATGAAAACTCCCGGCCCACGCAGGCCGACATATCGGCCCAGCCGCAGCACCGCCGCCTTTTGCCATTGGTCGGCCACGCGGATTGCAAACAGACAGTAGAGTCCGATGGGCACACCCACAATCGCCGGCACCGGACTATTCAGATACGCCGAAAGCGGCACCGAAACACCGATGCAAACGATCAGGACCGCGACGCCGATCGAGCTGATCTGCAAGCGCGCGCCCGCGCCCTGGTAATCCTCGCCTCTGGAACGTTTCATCATCATGAATGGTAGCGGCATGGCTTAAGTTCTCCTGTTGGGTTCGTTTTGCAATTCCGTGAAATAGTCGAGCAGCTCGCGCAGCGTGATTCCCTCGGCGCCGGCGCGGGCCAGCAAGTCGCCGGCTAGCTGCGATATGCGGCGTTGGCGCTCCACTTCGTTGGCGCGCGGCTTCTTATCCGTCAGGAAGGTGCCCGTACCCTGTTGAGTTGTCAGCACTTCGCGGATTTCGAGCTCGCGGTAGGCGCGCACAACCGTGTTGGGGTTGATCGCTAAATCCACAGCGAGCTGCCGAACTGTCGGCAATTGGTCGCCGGGCTTGAGACTGCCGGTCGAAATGCCGCCCAGGACGTGGTCGATAATCTGACGGTAGGCTGGGACTCCGCTGCGAAGATCCAGCTTGAATTCGAACCGCCTCTCGGATTGGGCCGCGCCACTCATCTACAATGCTAGTGTACTAGTCTTATAATACATTGTCAAGAGGTTTTTGAGGTTCGCAGTAAACTTCTTGACTGTTTTAGCGTTTAATGGGTGTAGTGAGGCATTCCAATCCCATGAAGAAACGGGCTTTCGCCGCTATTTCCATCGCTGCATTTTTGATCGCTTTGCCGGGTGTTTCCTCGACCGCCAAATCCAAAGAAGCCGACGACGCCAAACGGCAGGCGAAGCTCTTTCAGAAGAAGCTTAATAAGGATGACCAAATCCTGCACGGGCTGGACCGGTTGACGTTTGGTCCGCGGCCGGGCGATGTGGCCAGCGTGAAGAAGATGGGGCTTAAGAAATGGATCGACCTGCAGCTTCATCCCGAGCAGATCAAGGAAAGCGCGGAACTCGAAACCAAATTGCGGCCGCTGGAATCGCTGCGCATGTCGCCGATGGAAACGGTTCAGCACTATCCGCCGCCGCAGTTGATTCGGGCTATTGCGATGGGCCGCCAGCCTATGCCGGAAGATCCGATGTTGCGGGCCAGCGTGGAGCGGCTGATCGGTCGTTATAAGGCAAAGAAGGGAACCGATGCCGGAGCTACTAAGAATGGCGCGGCAGCCGATGCGAATGAGGAGATGGAACCGGCCAAGCGTTTGGATGAAGTTCTGGATTCCACGGAATTGCAAACGATGCGGTCGGGTACGCCGGAAAAGAAACGCGAGTTGTTGACGTCGTTGCCGGCCGACAAGCTGGAAGAGGTGCTGATTGCGATGCCGCGCGGACAACGGCAGCAACTTGTCAGCTTCGCTTCAACGGAAATCCGGCGGAAGGTTCTGTTGATGAATGCGCCGCAGCAAGTGGTGGCGTACGATCTGCTGGAGTCGAAGCTGTTGCGCGCGATCGAGAGCAAGCGGCAGTTGGCGGAAGAGTTGGATGATTTCTGGTTCAACCACTTCAACGTGTATTACGACAAGGGGTCGGACCGATTCCTGATTCCGGCTTATGAGCGCGACGCAATTCGTCCCAACGTGCTCGGCAAATTTCGCGACATGCTGGAAGCGACGGCGAAGAGTCCAGCGATGCTTTTCTATTTGGACAATTTCCAGTCGGTGCGGCCGGACATGGACGCCAAGAACAAAAATCGAAAAGTGAAGCGCGGGCTGAACGAGAACTACGGCCGGGAGCTGATGGAGCTGCACACGCTGGGCGTGAACGGCGGCTACACGCAGAAGGACGTCACCGAAGTGGCGCGCTGTTTCACGGGCTGGACGCTGCTGGAGCCGCGACGTGGCGGAGGGTTTTTCTACAACGACAACATGCACGACAAGGGCGAGAAGGTTGTGCTGGGCCACGTGATTGCGGCGGGCGGCGGTCAGGATGATGCTGAGAAAGTGCTGGACATTCTGGCGACGCATCCGTCTACGGCGCACTTCATTTCGAAGAAGCTGGCGCAGCGCTTTGTCTCCGATAATCCGCCCGATTCGTTGGTCGAAAAAATGGCCAAGACTTTCCTGAGCAGCAACGGCGATATTCGCGAAGTGATGAAGGCGATGCTGGCGTCGAAGGAATTCTGGTCGGAGGGCGCATACCGCGCGAAAGTGAAAACTCCTTTCGAGATGGTGGCGAGTTCGGTGCGCGCGCTGGATGCGAATGTGTCGGATGCTTTTGCTTTAGCGAATCAAGTGGGCAATTTGGGCGAGCCGCTGTATCGCAAGCAGGAGCCTACCGGGTATTCGAACATGAATTCCGACTGGGTGAATTCGGCGGCGCTGCTGAGCCGCATGAATTTCGCGTTGAATTTGGCGCAGAATCGGGTGCCCGGCGTGAAGGTGGACGTCTCGCGATTCGGCAACGATCCAATTGAAGTCGCCAAGACGCTGATGTTCCGCAGCGCTTCTCCGCAGACGCGCGCGGCCATTCAAAAAGCGTTGGAAGACCAGAAACAGAAGACTCCGGCGACGGTGGCCGGGCTGGTGATCGGCTCACCGGATTTTCAAAGACGTTAGCGGTTACAGGAAATCGATATGACATCACGACGTGTGTTCTTGAAAGGTTCGGCGCTGGCAATGTTCGGCGTGGGTTCCATTCCAGCGTGGCTTTCGCGATCGGTCTACGCGGCCGATGCGGACAAGCGCCGGAAGAAAATCATGGTCGCTATTTTCCAGCGCGGCGCGGTCGACGGGCTGAACATGGTGGTTCCGTTTGGAGAGCAACGCTACTATGATTTGCGGCCTTCCATCGCGATCCCGAAGCCGGACGGCTCGGCGAATAGCGCTGTCGATCTGGATGGGTTCTTCGGTTTGCATCGGTCGCTTGCGCCGCTGAAGCCGTTGTATGACGCGCAGCATTTGGCCATTGTCGATGCGGTTGGTTCGCCCGATCCTACTCGCTCGCATTTCGACGCGCAGGATTACATGGAGTCCGGCACGCCGGGGCGCAAGGCTACGTCTGATGGCTGGTTGAATCGTGCGCTGGTGAAAGGGACGGGGACGGTTTCGCCGGTGCGGGCGATTAGCCTGGGCTCGAATCTTCCGCGTACTCTGCGCGGTCGCAACGACGCGGTGGCAATGAATAACCTGAACGATTTTCAGGTGCGCGATGCGAAGTCGTCGGCTACTTTTGAAAGCATGTACGACAGCTCGCTCGACACGGTGTTGCATGGCACGGGGAAAGAGACGTTCAGCGCGGTGAAGATCATGCAGTCCGTGCAGAAGCAGAGCTACACGCCGGCCAATGGGGCGAAGTATCCGAACGGCAGATTTGGGCAGAGTCTGTTACAAATTGCCCGGCTGGTTAAGGCGGATGTGGGCCTTGAGGTGGCCTTCGCCGATATCGGCGGGTGGGACACTCACGTCAACGAAGTGGGCGCGCAGCCGACGCTGGGGCAGCTTGCGAATAATCTATCGGACTTCGGGCAGGCGCTCGCGGCCTTCTATCAGGATCTCGGCGATCTGATGGCGGACGTCACTGTGGTCACTATGTCGGAATTCGGGCGGACTGCTCGGGAGAACGGCAATCGCGGGACCGATCATGGACATGCCAACGCGATGTTTGTGATGGGCGGCGATGTGCGCGGCGGGAAGGTTTATGGCGATTGGCCGGGGTTAGGTGAGGGGCAGCTCTACGAAAATCGGGACTTGCAGCTTACTACTGATTTCCGCGATGTGCTGGGTGAGGTGGTGGCTAAGCACTTGGGGAATGCTAATTTGAGCGCGGTGTTTCCGGGGTATGAGAATCCGAAGTTTCGTGGGTTGATTGGATAACCGCTCCCTTACGGTCGCGGCTCGGAAAAGCGCTTTTTTTCGAATTGCCAAGCGGTTGCTACGATGTCTTTCAGGTTCGGGAATTTGGGCTGCCAGCCTAGCTGGCGTTTCAGTTTT
>DATDHK010000538.1:0-17408 GCA_036521635.1 Bryobacteraceae bacterium
ACAGCTTCGTATCCTTGCCGTTCGATAACAGCGTAGTCGGCTCCTGCGGCGATGGCGGCGGCGCGTGCGTGCCTCAGCCTGGCACGGTGCGGGTGCTGGATACGTTGTCGATGCGGCCCATGTATCGCATGGCGTATCGCAACCTTGGACCTAACAAGGAATCGCTGGTATTTACGGAGAGCGTCGACCCGGTTGGCGGCGCTGTTGCCGGAATCCAGTTGGTGGAGATCCGCAATCCCGGCGCAAATCCGCCGGTCATCTACAACAACGTGAATTTCAATCCGAACGCCGACAATCGCTGGATGGGCGCAGCCGCAACCGACAAGCTGGGGAACATCGGCTTGGGTTACAGCGTTTCCAGCGCGACGTTGTCGCCCGGCATTCGTATCGCCGGCCGTCTGCGGAACGATATCCGGAGCACGGTGCGCGGCGAGCAGACCGTCAAGGTCGGCTCGAACAGCCAGACGTCGTCAGCCCAGCGTTGGGGGGATTACAGCACCATGCAGATCGATCCCGATGACGATTGCACGTTCTGGTACACCACTGAATACACAAACAACGCATCGTCGGCGAATTGGGCGACGCAGATCATTTCGTTCCGGTTCAATAGCTGTCAGTAAACAAATGTGGGGCGGGATGGCATCCTGCCGGCCGATTGAAAATCGGCCTTGTGGTGGATTCGGAATTACTTGCAGGCCGATTTTCAATCGGCGGCAGGTTACCAACCTGCCCCACATCCTACTACGACCGTTAGTACTATAACTGAGTAGCCTTCCTCACAAAAGTGGTTGACTCTGACGGGTACTCTCTGTTACTTTAGATCCAATCTCTTGTTGACAAATTGTAGAGATGACCTCAGAGGGATCTTCTCCCACTAGTTCAAGAAAAGGTGGAATTCATGTTTCCCAGACTTGCCAAAATCTCGCGAACACGTCTCATCGCGGTAGCTGCGTTCATTGCGGTCGCCTCCCTGCCAATATTGGCGCAAGAATCGGACCTCGGCGATTCGGCCAAGCAGCAGATTGCTGAGATCCTGCAGCAAAAGCGGTCCTTCAACGCCGCTGAGCGGAAAATATCGTCGCACCTGGTTTTCGCCAACCGGGCCAACCGGCAACAAATGTCGAGGTCGGTTAGCCACTTGGTCGATACAGCTCGGTTCGGCCCCCGCGGGATGGTGGAAGTCGACATTAAAGGTGAAGTAAACGAGGCGCTGCTGGGATTGATCGTCGCGGTGGGCGGCGAGGTCCAGAATTCTACACCGGAATATGGAGCCGTTCGCGCCATACTTCCGCTTCGTTCGCTGGAGCGGGTTGCCCAAAGCAATCAGGTTTCCTCGATCGACGACGCTGAGCCATACCTGCTCAACAACACGATTCGGCCGAGCAGCAGTCCGGTTCATGTAACTGGAATGCCTAAGGGGCCCAGGTTCGTGGAACGCCGCGCGGCGGCGCCGGTCCAGCCAACAGAGCTTCCGCTTCTGGCTGCAAACGGCGTCCTGCCGTCGTTGAGCTCCTGGTTTTCCCTTCGTGGACTTTCGTTTTTCGTTGGCGCTCTGACCAGTCAGGGCTATATTTCGCATACCGCGAACCAAGTGGTCGCGATGGGGATCAACGGCACGGGCGTGAAGGTCGGCGTTCTGTCCGACAGCGCGTCGGCCGCGCGCGTGGCGGCCTTGATGGGTACCGGCGATCTCGGACCGGGAACCACCGTTCTTC
Organism: Bryobacteraceae bacterium; assembly: GCA_036521635.1. Classification (GTDB taxonomy): domain Bacteria; phylum Acidobacteriota; class Terriglobia; order Bryobacterales; family Bryobacteraceae; genus Palsa-89. The sequence goes on from DATDHK010000538.1 coordinate 1,716, forward strand.
CGGGTCTGGGCAGCAGCGGAACCGACGAAGGCACGGCGATGATGGAAATCGTCCAGGATCTCGCGCCGGGCGCACAGATCTACTTCGCGACTGCTAACGGCGGACAGGCGGCGATGGCGGCGAATATCGCGTCGCTCGCGGCCGCGGGCTGCACCATTATCGTAGACGACATCACTTACCTGGCCGAAGCCGCATTCCAGGATGGACCCATCGCCCAAGCGGTAAACACTTTCACAACGGCCGGCGGCCTGTATTTCTCCGCGGCCGCGAATTCGGGTAACCTGTCGCACGGCACCTCCGGAACTTGGGAAGGCGACTTCCTGAATGGCGGCGCAGTAACATCCGGCCCCATCTTCAACATTGAAGGAGCCGGCTTCTTCCATAATTTCGGCACCGCGGGAAGCCCCGTGCTGTTCGACACGATGACCGTGACCACCACCTTCATCAGTTTGAAGTGGTCCGATCCTATCGCCGGGAGCGGCAACGACTACGATCTGTTCATCACCAACAGCACCGGCGCAACTGTGAAAGGCTTCTCCGCCGCCGCGCAGACCGGTACGCAGAATCCGTTCGAAGCAGTGCAGCAGGGCAGCGGCTGCGGAACCGCGAGTCCGTCCGGATATTGCCCGGCCGCCGGCGACCGCATCTATATCATTTTGTTTAGCGGCTCGGCGCGCGCTTTGCGGCTGGACATGAATCGCGGCCAGATTTCGATCAACACCGCGGGTTCCACTTATGGCCACAACGGCGGTCCCAGCACCTTGACCGTCGCCGCCACAGCCTGGAACAGCGCGCATGCCGGCACCAAGCCGTTTACCGGGTTTGCAAATCCGACAGAGGTTTTCAGCTCGGATGGTCCGCGCAAGATGTTCTTTAACGCCGATGGTACGCCGATCACGCCCGGCAATTTCCTCTTCGGCACCAATGGCGGCACGACGTTCCAGAAGCCGGATTTCACGGCCGCGGACGGCGTTAGCGCCAAGACTCCCGGGTTCAATCCGTTCTTCGGGACTTCCGCTGCCGCGCCTCATGCGGCGGCTGTCGCGGCGCTGGTGAAATCGGCTAAGCCTTCGCTCACCGGTCCGCAGATCCGCACCATCTTGATCAATACGGCGCTGGACAATATGGCCATTGGTGTGGATCGCGACGGCGGTTACGGCATTGTGATGGCGAAGGCCGCGGTGACGGCTGCGCTCCCTTAGCTGAAGTAGTTATTGGTACCCCGTGTCCGGTAGATCTAATGGTATTTGTCGGATTGACTGGCCTGGGGTACCTCATTACAATTGAGTATTAGTTTGTTTTGGAGGAGGAGAAGAAAAATGAGATTGCCTTACATACTAAAAGCTACAGTGGTCGCAGCGTTCGCGCTTTGCTCGGTGGTGCAGGCTGCCGTAATCTTCGACACCGGGACGACGGCTCTGGTAGCCGGCGATCCTACGCAACTGGGCCGCTTGACGCGCACCGGCGTGGCCAGCGACTGGTCCACCAACAAGGCGTTTCCCGGCGTGACCAACCCCAACACGTCGGTTCACTATCGCACTTACCTCATCGACCCATTGTTGTTCGGCGCGCCTTTCGTCCAGATCGATGTGGACGATCCCATGGCCGCGATCTTTGTGTCGGCTTACCTCGACAGTTATAACCCGGATCCGCTGGCATTGAACCGCGGGCTGGATATCAACTATCGCGGTGACGACGGCTCGACCGGGAATCCGTTCACCGATCCCGGGTTCTTCCAGGTGGTTATTCCGGCGGGGCACAAGCTGGTCCTGGTGATTAACGATCCCAGCACGAACAACGCGGGGCTTGGCAAGAATTTCGACGTTCTGGTGGAGGGCTTCGCCGATACTCAATTCACCGATCCGGTCCCGGAACCGGCATCCATTCTTCTGGGTGGCGCCGGGCTCGGTTGCCTGGCTCTGATTCGTCTGCGCCGGAAGCGGACTTCGTAGTCGTCTCAATTCGTCAGACCTCAAGACCCTCAATCCCTTGGCCGGGGTTGAGGGTTTTTCATTGCTTGTGGGGCAGGTTGGGTAACCTGCCGCCGATGATAATCGGCTTGTTGCTTTTGGAAGGTCACCGGAAAAGGCCGATTTGACAATCGGCGGCAGGTTGCCAACCTGCCCCACAAAATCTTTGGCAGGTGCGCGACGAGGAAGCTCAGTCCACTGGCGCGGAGTAGGCCGAGGCGGGCGCGGTCGCAATCAGTGAATCTTCGAACGTATAGTCGGGTTTGGGGAACGGATTGTTGCGTAGATACCAGCGGTAGGTTTCCTTCAATCCCACTCCAAAATCGACCGGCTTGAATTTCAAAACACGCTGCGCTTTGTTCACCACGACGGTGATGGCGGGCAGGTCGAAATAGAATCCGAAATAGAGCTTGGGTCCCATGGGATGGCCGCCCGCGCGCAAAATCCGCTCCCGCGGCCAGCGCACGAAGCTGGGTTCCTTGCCGGCGGCGCGCGCGAAAGCTTCCACCGCTTCCACCTGCGTCAGCGGACGCGGATTCGCGATATTGAACGCGTGCCCGCCCACGTCTTCCACGTCGATGGCCTTGATGCAGGCGGTCACGAGGTCCTTGATGTTGACGAACTGCATCAAACGGCGTCCGTCGCCCGGCAGAATGATGGGCCGGCCCTCGCGCAAACGATTCCAGAAAAAAGCCTCGCGATAAAACGGATTGCCGACCCCATAAATGAACGGCGGCCGCAGCGTTACCACCGGAAAACCGTTGCGCTGGTGCATGCGGAACAGCGTGCGCTCGCTCATGGCCTTGTTGCGGACATAGGCATCCGGATGATCGTCGGGCGCCAGCGCGTCGCCCTCGTGATGGTTCAGGCCATCGCCATAAGCGGAGACGCTGGACATGAACACATAGCGGTGCAGATTGGCGCCGCACGCCCGCGCCGTGGCTTCCACTTGCGCCGCCGTGGTGCCGCGCTCCCAATCGTAGACGTTATCGTAAACGACGTCGAAAGTCTTGCCCGCCAGCGCGCGCTTCAGCGATTCCGGATCGTTGCGGTCGGCGGTGATGCTGCCCACTTTCTTGCCGAGATCGTGCCGCGTTTTGCGATGCAGAATGGAAACTTCGTGCCCCGCCTTGAGCAATTCCTTCACCAGGGCGCGGCCGATGAACAGCGTTCCACCGATAACCAGAATTTTCCTTCTGGGCGGCTCCTGGCGTTTCGATCCGTTAGTCGTAGTACTCAAGCCCAAGGTGTGTAATCAGGTCCTCTCCGCGCATCCAGCGCAGGGTGTTCTTCAGCTTCATCAACTGGATGAAAATATCGTGCTCCGGGTACAAGCCGGGCGCTGTCATGGGAGCCTTGAAGTAGAAAGAAAGCCACTCCTGAATGCCCTTCATTCCGGCGCGCTGCGCCAGGTCCATGAATAGAACCAGGTCCAACACCAGGGGCGCGGCTAGAATCGAATCGCGGCACAGGAAATCGATTTTGATCTGCATGGGATAACCCAGCCACCCAAAAATGTCGATGTTGTCCCAGCCTTCCTTGGAATCGCCGCGCGGCGGATAATAATTGATACGGACGGCGTGATAAAGGTCCTTATAAAGCTGCGGATAAAGTTCCGGCTGTAGAATCTGCTGCAATACGGATAGCTTGGTTTCTTCCTTCGATTTAAAAGATCCGGGATCTTCCAGCACTTCGCCATCGCGATTTCCAAGAATATTAGTGGAAAACCAACCCGATATTCCCAGCATACGCGCTTTAAAGCCCGGCGCCAGCAGGGTCTTCATATAAGTTTGCCCGGTCTTAAAATCTTTACCGCAGACTGGAATCTGGCGCTCGCGCGCGAGATCGAGCAAGGCTGGCGTATCGGTGGTGAGATTCGGCGCGCCGTTGGCGTAGGGCACTCCGCTTTTTAGCGCGGCGTAGGCGTAAATCTGGCTGGGCGCGATATCCGGATCGTTTTTCTGCAAGCCGCACTCAAAATCTTTCAGCGTTTGATGAACGGCTGCGGATTTGTGAAATACTTCAGTGGATCCGCACCAGATCATGACCAGCCGCGATGCCCCGGTCGACTCCTGGAACTGGCGGATGTCCTCCATCAACATCTCCGCCTTGTCCATCTTCGACCCGCGATCTTTTACGTTTGGTCCATTGATGCGCTTGATGTATTCCGGATCGAACACGGCCTTCATCGGCTTGATGGCATCCAGCGGATCTTTCAGTTTTTCCAGAAGCGTTGGTTCGAGTACCTTGGCGTGCACGGCCGCTTCATAAGCGCTGTCCTCGAAGATGTCCCAACCGCCAAAAACAAGGTCGTCCAGCGTGGCCAGCGGCACGAAGTCCTGAATGCGCGGCGTTCGCGCGTCAGTGCGCTTTCCGAGCCGGACCGTGCCCAACTGCGTCAATGAACCGATGGGCTCGCCGAGGCCGCGCTTAACCGCTTCCACGCCCGCCATGAACGTGGTGCTGACGGCGCCGATGCCGGGAATCAGGATGCCTAGCTTTCCATCGGCGGGCGCAATCCTGGTGGTTTCCTTGGTGGACAACTCCGAATCTCCTTGGGTGGCGCGAGGATGCTGAATGTACCCTCGAAGACATACCCTCGAAAGGGTCCGTTAACGCCTCTCCTACGCTATACTATCATTTCATGATAGCTCGCGCGACCATCTCCGCGCTCCTGGTTGACGACGAGCAACTCGCGCGCGAGGAACTTTCCTACCTGCTCAAGGAATTTGCCGATATCGAGGTATTGGCAAGCGCGAAAAACGGGCTGGAAGCCATTAAACTAATCGAACAACTGGAGCCCGACGTCGTTTTCCTGGACGTTCATATGCCGGGCCTGGACGGATTGGGCGTCATTCAAAAACTGCGCGAGAAAAATATTCCGCTGCCGCATTTTATCCTAGCCACCGCTTACGACCAATACGCGTTGGAGGCTTTTCGTCTGGAGGCCCTGGATTACCTGTTGAAGCCTATCGAGAAGGAACGGCTGGCGCTAACCGTCGAGCGCGCGCGTAAAGTGGTATCGGAAAAAGGGAAGACAACTCAGCCGGAACCGGTTCCGGTCAAGGCGACGGGACAGCGGACGAAGTTGCTGGTGAAGAACAGCAATCGCAACTTCATCGTGGATGCGCAGGACATGATTTACGCCACCATCGAGGATGGCCTGATCACCGTGGTGGCCGGGAATGTCGAAGGCGAATCAAACTACCGCACCATTGAGGAACTGCAATCCAATCTCGACCCGAACACTTTTTGGCGGGTGCACCGATCGTTCCTGGTAAACATTCATCGGATCCGGGAAGTGATTCCGTGGTTCAAATCCAGTTTCCAACTTCGCATGGACGATAAAAAGCAAACTGAGATCCCGGTAAGCCGGGTGCAAACCAAACGGCTCCGCGCCTTGCTCAAACTCTGATTTTTTCTACCACCCACCACCTATAAAATGAATCGCGAATATCACAAATGGTACAGCCCGATCCTTGGGCGCGATATGGAATTGCTGGTCTTCGGACACTCCGGCGTTCCGCTACCGGTCTTTCCCACATCGATGGGCCGTTTCTTCGACTACGAGAGCCGCGGAATGATCGACGTGATCGCGCACAAGTACGAAAATGGCGATTTCCAGGCATTTTGCGTGGATAGCGTGGATTCGGAAAGTTGGTATAACAAGGGCGTCGCCCCCCGCGACCGCGCCAGCCGGCACGCTTTGTACGACCGCTATCTGGTGGAGGAGGCCGTGCCTTTCATCCGCACGAAAAATTCATCCGGCCAACTTGTCACCACCGGCTGCAGCTTCGGTGGGTACCACTCGATGAATTTCGCGCTGCGGCATCCGGACCTGGCGACGGGCGCGGTGAGCATGGGCGGCGCGTTTGATGTCCACCAGTTTCTGGACGGATATTACGACGACAACTGCTACTACAACTGCCCGCCGGATTTTCTTCCAAACCTGAACGACGGCTGGTACCTGGACCACTATCGCCGCCAGCGCTTGGTGCTGGCGACGGGCGAGACCGACATTTGCGTGGAAGAAAACCGTCGATTGTCGTCGATCATGACGGCCAAGTCCATTCCGCATTGGCTGGATGTCTGGGGCGACGGGACGGGGCACGACTGGCCGTGGTGGCAGCAAATGACGGTCAAGTTTTTCTAGTTAGGAGATCCAAGAACTCACTGACCGTATAGCCCGCCTGTTGGATGATCGACCCCAGCGTGCCACGTTTCAGATCTCGACTGTGCCACGGGAGGGTGACTCGGAGATTCGTCTTTCTCGGATGCTTGAGAACATAGTGGCTGCCGCTGATGTGGTGCACGACGAAGCCTTCTCTTTGAAGCAGTCTCAGAACGTCTTTTGATTTGAGAACTGGAAGCTGCCGGCTCATGCCGTTTCAGGCAAAAGCACGCGGACCTCTTCCTTCACTGGCGTCTTGTCGGAAGGGATCGGCAGATGGTCTTTCCGCAGGCTCTCGATGTAGGCGCGAATTGCATCCTGTGCCATGCTGCGGGCTTCCTCCAAGGTGTCTCCCTCGGTGACCAGCCCTGGCAACGCCGGACAAGTCACAACAAACCCGCCTTCCTCGGCCGGCTCGAACAGCACAGTGTAACGGTATTCCACCATTTGGATTCGCCTCTCTCTCCGATCATACGACGTCGCGTTTGTGCGGGAACCGGCGATGCCCACCGGGCCACCGCTTCCTGACGGTCGCGGCTCGGAATGTTGCTGTAAACGTTTAATGTCGATTCCGAGCCGCGACCGTCAGGGAGCGGTCTTCAGCAGTCTGGTACACTCGAAGCCTGAATACGCGTGTGATACCGATGGGTTACGTAGCTAGGAAAACCGAGCACTGCGGCGCCAAGCGCGGCAAAGGCGCTTATTGGGGCCACAAGTGGGAAGCGAAGAAAGAATCCAATCGCATCCGCCGCGAGAACGCTAAGCGCGAGATCCGCGACAGCGGCGCTGTCGAAGAAGAATCAACGAGGTCCGGCAACTACACTTCAGTCTGTTAGACTCGAAGCCTGAATGCGACTGCGGTCCGTTTCGGCACTCTCTCTCGTCTTCACTTACTTATTCTTCTTCGAGTATCTGCCGCCGGCGCGCTGGGTGGACATACCCTACGATTTGCAGTATTACCATTACCCCCTCGATGATTTTGCTTTTCGATCCATCCAGGCCGGGCATATTCCGGAGTGGGACCCGACCATCTATTGCGGCATGAGTTTCGCCGGCAACCCGCAAACTGCCTTGTTTTATCCGCCAATGTGGCTGACATTTGCCGCTAATCTCGGCCGTCTACGGCTTGGGTACAGAAGCCTGGAGATTCTGGTCATCGGCCATTGCTGGCTGGCGTTCCTGTTCAGTTTTCTCTGGCTCCGTCACAGGAAACTGAAGGAATTGGCGTGCGTGCTGGGGGCCGGCGTGTTTGCCTACAGCGGATACATGCTGCTGCAGCTTCAACATCTCGGACTGGTATGCGGCTACACTTGGATGCCGATCGGCCTGTGGAGTATTGACCAGGCGCTTGCGTCGCGCAGTTGGCGCCCGCTCTGGAAACTGGCGTGTGCCTCCGCGCTTTGCTTTCTTGCGGGATATCCGCCGATGTCAGTCGTGTTCTCGGTGTGCATGCTGACCTATGCCGCATTTGGAGCGATGCGCTGGAAGGCGATTCTTTGGACAGCCGGCGCATTGGCTTTTTCGTTTCTGATAGCCATGGTGCAGTTGCTTCCAACCTGGGAAGCACTTTCACTAAAGACTGTAATCCCAGGATACGGTGGAGGAGTGCCGCGGCGGGACTTCTATTTGTCGTATCTCATACCCAATTATTTCGACTTTTGGCTACATACACCGCCGAATACCAATTTATTCGGAGAGTATCTGTACCTTGGAGCGCCGGCATTCTTCGGATTACTCTGGCTTGCTAGCCATCGCAAGGCTTTTCAAGGTCAACTCCCGATCTTAGCCGTGGGCTTAGTGAGTCTCATCTTCGTGAACAATCCATTCGGTCTGATATGGAACGCGATCAAGTATTCGGATCTGCTTGTCCAGATTTTCAGATCCTGGTATTTTCTGGCCGGCATCACGCTGTCGGTGGCTGGACTGGCCGCGGCCGGGCTGGATCGCTTTCTACGCCGTGAAGTTCGTCCTCCTCCCCGCTGGATGACGCCGCTCGTGATCGTCTTGTTCGGCGCCTGGTCCGCTCGACTGCTGTGGATCTGGAAAGCGGGCAGCGCGGGGTTCGCGTCCGGATGGCGTGGCGCAATCGATCCGGCGGTCATGTTGGCGCTTTTCTCGTTGGCGATTGTTGCGGTCCGCGGCGAGAAGGGCAAGCGCCTCGCGTGCGTCACCGTGGCATTGCTCATCGCTACCGGCGTCGACTACAAGGCGTTCGGGACCAGCAAGCGCGTGAACGCCTTCGAGGGGAACATGGATCGGATACTAGGCTCGGCGCCGTTCCCCGGCATGGACGACGATGTTTACCGGCAACTGCGGAAACACTCCGAATACCGGATTGCGCTTGACGCGGTGGATCCGGTTCCGAACGATCTGCGGCACTATGGTCTGACCACGCCGCAGGGCGGCGATCCAATGGTCCCGGCGCAATATCTGGAGGTCGCTTCGCCTATGGAGAAATCCGGGATCATCGCGCTTGATCCCGCCAACCAAGATCTGATGCAACTCCTTGGCGTTCGCTATTTCTTGACGACGGAAGATCAGCCGCTGTTTTCGCGCCTGAAGGCTGACCCCGACTATCGTCCGCTGGGTCCGCCGGCCTACATCAGAGTGTTCGAGTTTTCGAAGGCGAAGCTGCCCTATCGTTCGGAAAAGGGAGGTCCAGGCGATTCGATTCAGCGCACGGGTTCGCGAAACGAACAGCACGATTTTCTGGTGCATTCAGAAAGCGGCGGCAGGTTCATCTTGATCGAACAATTCTTTGCAGGGTGGCATGCCGCCGTAGACGATAAAGAAGTCGCGATCGAGCGATGGAATCGTGCCTTCCAATCGATTACCGTTCCGCCTGGCGATCACCGTGTCAGCTTCGCTTTCCGCTCGCGCGGCTTGCGGATTGGCGCGATCATAAGCGTGGTCTCCCTGTTGCTGCTAATCCCATTGGTCATGCCCGCCCGTTCCTCGACTTGCTAGGCTTATATAGGCATGAAAAAGATTGGGATCATTTACGGCATGGAGAACACTTTCCCCGGTGCGCTCGTGGACCGGATCAATTCCCGGGACATCGAAGACATCAGGGCGGAGCATATCCAAATCGGCGGCGTAAAAATGGCGGAGCCGACCGGCTATGCCGTTATCGTCGATCGCATCTCGCACGACATCCCGTTCTTCCGCGCATATCTCAAGAACGCCGCGCTGAATGGCACACGCATCATCAACAATCCTTTCTGGTGGGGCGCCGACGACAAGTTTTTCAACTACGCGCTGGCGTCGAAGCTTGGAGTGGCGGTGCCGCGCACCGTGATTCTTCCGCACAAGCAGCATCCGCCGGGCACCACCGATCAATCCATGCGCAATCTCATGTACCCGCTCAATTGGGAAGAGATTTTCGACTACATCGGTTTTCCCGCGTTTCTCAAACCCTACAGCGGCGGCGGCTGGAAAAATGTTTACAAGGTCGATTCTCCCGAAGAGTTGTTCGCGGCCTACGATCAAACCGGCGATCTCTGCATGACCTTGCAGCAGGCCATCGACTTCGATCTATATTTCCGCTGCTACGTCGTTGGCCAAAAACGCGTCCACATCATGCACTACGATCCCCGGCAGCCGCACGAACATCGGTACGTCAGGGATCCCGAGGCTGCCCGGCCGGCGCTCTACGAACGCGTGATGCGCGACGCCCTGACGCTTTGCCACGCGCTGGGTTACGATCTGAACACCGTTGAGTTCGCCGTACAAGATGGAATTCCTTACGCTATCGATTTTCTGAATCCCGCTCCGGATGCAGACCTCAATTCCGTGGGACCGGAGAACTTCGAGTGGATCGTGGATGCGGTGGCCGACCTGGCGATCGAGCAGGCGCAGGAAGGTCCGATCGTCATGCAGGAAATGCGCTGGTCGAATTTTCTGAACCCGGGCAGTAGGGGAGCGGGCGCGGCGGGGTGAGGAAATGAAGCCGAGTTTCACCATCGGTATCGAGGAAGAATACCAAACCATCGATCCGGAAACGCGCGATCTTCGCTCGCACATCGACGTCGAGATCATCGCCAAGGGCAAGGCGCTGCTGAAAGAGGCGGTGAAGCCGGAGATGCATCAGTCGGTGATCGAAGTCGGAACATCGGTGTGCACCGACATGCGGCAGGCTCGCAGCGAAGTGGTGGGACTGCGGCGCGACATGATCGCGTTGGCCAAGGGCAGCGGTCTTCAACTGGCCGCCGGCGGAACGCATCCCTTCGCGGATTGGCGAAATCAGGAAATCTATCCCGACCAGCGCTATCTCGACATTGTCGAAGATATGAAGATCGTTGCGCGCGCGAATCTCATTTTCGGGCTGCACGTTCATGTCGGCGTGGAGGACCGCGAAACCGCGATTCATTTGATGAACGCGGCGCGCTACTTTGTTCCGCACATTCTGGCGCTGTCCACCAACTCGCCCTTCTGGCTGGGCATGGACACGGGCCTGAAATCGTATCGCTGCAAAGTGTTCGACAAGTTCCCGCGCACCAACATTCCCGATTATTTTCCGAGCTGGGGCGAATACGAGAGCTTCGTGAATCTGTTGGTGCAAACCAACTGCATCGACAACGCCAAGAAAATCTGGTGGGACATTCGGCCTCATCCGCACTTCGACACGCTTGAATTCCGCTGCTGCGATATTCCGATGCGCGCCGATGAAACGCTGGCCATCGCCGCGCTGATTCAAGCAACTGTAGCGAAACTCTACAAGCTGTACGCCGCTAACCAGGGATTCCGGCTATACCGGCGCGCGTTGATCATGGAGAACAAATGGCGCGCGCTGCGTTACGGACTCGACGGTAAGCTGATCGATTTCGGAAAGAAAATCGAAGTGCCGGTGCGGGAGTTGATCTACGAATATCTGCACTTCGTGGACGACGTTGTAGATGAGCTGGGCTCCCGGCAGGAGATCAATTACATTCATAAGATCCTCGAAATGGGCACGGGCGCCGACCGCCAGTTGCGCGTCTTCCGCGAAACCGGCGATCTTAAAAAGGTGGTGGATCATATGATCGCTGAAACCCAAGTGGGCATCGTAGAAAAGGACCCGGCAGGAGTAACTACAGCCAGATGAAGAATGGAAAATTGAGCGCCGTGGCATTCGATCCGGAATTGACGCCGGGCGCGCGCAACGCGGTGAACGTCTGTCTTCGTATCCAGCCGTCCGAGAAAGTGACGGTCATTACCGACCGGGCATGCAGCGAAATCGCGGCGAGCCTGGTGCATGAACTGGATATTCTGGGAGCGCCGTATCGTGTCTTCGTGCTGGAAGAAATCGCCACGCGGCCGATGGCCGACATGCCGCAGCCGATTCTGGACGACATGGAATCGAGCGACGTGAGTATCTATGCGGTGCAGGCGCAAATGAACGAGCTGCGCACGCGCATGCAGATGACCGACGTAGTGAACCGGCGGAAGATGCGGCATGCCCACATGGTGAATATCGAAAAGCGCATCATGCTGGAAGGGATGCGCGCCGACTTCATCAAGGTGGACGAGCTGAGCAAGAAAGTTTGGGAGATTGCAAGCGCGGCCCACACCGTTCGCGCGAGGACCGCGGCGGGCACAGACGTCACCGCGGCTCTCAACCCGAATTACAAGTGGATAAAGACCAGCGGCATCATCAGCGTCCATAAGTGGGGTAATCTGCCGGGCGGGGAAGTATTTACAACGCCGGGCGAGGTGAATGGCGCGTTCGTGATCGACGGCGTGGTGGGCGATTATCTGTGCGCAAAATACGGCGACCTGCGTGAGAACCCGTTAACTATTCGTGTTGATCGGAGCCGCGTTGTGGAAGCCCATTCCTCGAACCACGAGCTCGAGGAGGAGTTTTGGAAATACACGCACACGGACGAAAATAGCGACCGTGTGGGCGAGTTCGCCATCGGCACGAACATCGGTCTGCGTGGCGTGATCGGCAATATTCTGCAGGATGAAAAACTGCCCGGCATCCACATGGCGTTCGGCAATCCATACGGCGCGCACACCGGCGCGGACTGGTGGTCGGGCACGCACATCGACGTGGTTGGCCGCGATTTCGATATCTGGGCCGACGACCGCCAAATCATGTCATCCGGCAAATTCCTGATCTGAGGCATGCTCCCGGATCTTAGAAATCGCTTCAATCGGTCTTTCACCGCCGCAAAATATCAGCAGTTCCTTTCGCGGCTAGTCCAACGCTCGGGCACTGAAATTCAGTTTCGAAACTGCGAGACTCCGTGTTTCTTTCCCGCGGACACGATCGAAAAAATGGTCCGTTATGGGAAGGAGCTGCTGCATCAACTACTCTCCAATCCCGGCTACCTGAAAATCTCCGACGCCAGCATTCCGCCTGAATTCAATGTGCCTAACCAGCCGCCGCATCCTCTCTTCGTGCAAGCCGATTTTGGGTTGGATGCCAATCTCGAGCCCAAGCTGGTGGAGATCCAAGGCTTCCCATCTCTCTACGCCTATCAGCCGATTGTTGCCGAATCGTACCGCGAGGTGTACGAATTGGCGCCCTCGCTGCGCTACTTTCTAACTGGCGGCGACTACTGGGCCATGCTGCGTAAGGCGATCCTTGGCGATTGCGGTCCGGAAAACACGATCCTGATGGAAATCGATCCGCAACATCAGAAGACGCTGCCCGATTTTCTGCTGACGGAAAAATACTGCGGCGTGAAGACCGTGTCGCTCACCGGCATTCGGAAACGGGGCAATCGTTTGTATCACGGCGATGTTCCGATTCATCGTATTTACAACCGCGTGATCGTCGATGAGCTGCAACGCAAAAACATCCGGCCGGCGTTCGATTTCCGTGACGATCTGGATGTCGAGTGGGCGGGCCATCCGAACTGGTATTTTCGCATCAGCAAGTTTTCGATCCCCTATCTCAATCACCCTTGCGTCCCGAAAACCTGGTTCCTAAATCAAGTTGGTGAAATTCCGCAGGATTTGGAAAACTACGTTCTCAAGCCGCTGTACTCGTTCGCGGGGCTGGGCGTCGTCATCGGGCCCACCCGGGAGCAGCTGGACGCAGCCGATCCGTCGCAATTCATCCTGCAAGAGAAAGTCGATTTTAAGCCGGTGATCGCCACGCCGCACGGCCCAACGAAAGCGGAGATTCGGGTGATGTATATCTGGCAGGATTCGCCCGAGGCGGTGATGCTCATCGTGCGGATGGGCCGGGGGAAGATGATGGGAGTGGATCAGAATCGCGATATGGAATGGGTGGGCGCGTCAGCCGCTTTTTCTGGAGTAGCCTGACACTCACCAATCTTCTTTGCCGTTAAACGATCTGCCGGCGTGCTCCGGTTTATCGATCATCTTTAGTAGCGTGTCCATGTTCACTTTTACTTCGACCACTGTCGCTTCGTTGCGTTCGAAAGTCGCGATCAACATTTTTGTGGACTTTCCCGCGTCTCCCATGAAAATGTAAGTCGATTCGCCGTTGCGCCGGGAATGCACCCGGACGATTTGCTGCAGCCCGCCGCCCGAGATCCTATTCATGAAGCGGTCGAGCTCAATTCGGTCTTGACGCGAAGACTTCAGGTCTTCGAAAACCGCCAACTTGAAACCGCTGGCGCCGGCCGGATGAACGACTTTGACGGCCAAATTCGCCAAACCCATAAACGGAATGTGCGTGCGCTTTGCTCCGTATTGGGATTCGATAGCTCCAACAATGCGATCGAATTCCCAATCGCCCGCGAACGCAACGGTACATACAATTAGAATGGCCGCCAACAATCGTGTTGTCATCTTGGCCCCCTTCTGCCGCGGGATTTCCCATTCACTTGAATTCTTGGAATGTGGAACTCCCCGCTCAATTCCACCAGTTGGTCGGGATCGATGGTCCCGGCGATGCTCACGAAAGTCAGCTCGCGCGGTTCGGCCGCAATAACTACGATGCCGCCCAGTTTGTCACCCGCGGCAATCTTGAAATAAACGTCGACGTCGTCACCGGTGCGCTTCGAAGTCACGCCTACAATTTTCGACCAGCTCGGCGGTTGCACTTGCGCGCGAATGGCATCCACGTCGGCCATGTTATATTCGCCTTCCCGGGCAAACGAGAAGCTTCGCACGTAGATCCCGTCCAGGCCGGCAATCAACTTTCTCACGTTGGCCGCGTCGGCATCCTTGTCGGAAATGAACTTGGCGGCCAACCGAAGCATTGATCCGCTGAGGGTCACGTCCACCGACTCTTCGGCCTTGGCAGCCAGCTTTTCCAGATTGGCCGGCAGTCTGATCTCCTGCGCCGCCAGCGGCATCAGGACGGCCGCCCACATTATGATTGCGTTTTTCATATTCTCGCCTTTCGAAGCTAGATACGCGCGACCCAGATCAGCGAATGCAGACTTTGGAAATTATTGTGCCGCGGGTTTCTTCACCAGCCGAATTTCAAACAACTTCGGCCATTTCTTGCCGGTGACGAAGATCCGGTCGAGCTTGGCGTCATACGCGATCCCGTTCAGCACATCGGTCTGGCCGCCGATACGGTCCGCGTCACTCAGGAGTCCCGCGAGCTCGATATGGCCGACCACCTTGCCGGATTCCGGATCGATGCGGATGATTCGTTCCGTGGTCCAGACGTTCGCGTAAATCTCACCTTTGATCCATTCCAGTTCGTTCACATTTTTTACGGGATAGCTTTCGTCCGTCACCGTAATGCGGCCAAGCTCGTTCAGCGTATCCGGGTCCCAAAAGCGGAGCTCGGCCGTGCCGTCGCTCATGATAATGCGCCTGCCATCCTGGGTCATCGCCCAACCTTCGCCCGGATATTGGAACTGGCGCTGGACTCCAAAGGTCGCGAGGTCGTAGACAAATCCCACTTGCGTCTTATAAGTGAGCTGAACCAGGCGCTGCTTCCAATTGACGATTCCTTCGCCGAAATAGGCCGTGGGAAGGTCGTACTTCTGGACAATTTCTCCGGTTTCGAGACGGACTTTGCGGACGGACGATTGGCCCTCGAGCCCGGTGCTTTCATAGAGAAATCCATCGAGGTAGAACAGGCCTTCGGTGAACGCGGCAGGATCGTGCGGATAGGTATGGACGACTTCGTAACCATATTCGACCACCGGCCGCTGTGAATGCCCGCAGGCGCAAGCTGTCAGAAAAACGGGAATGAGGATTGTGAATTTCACGTTATAGGTAGGGTACTGACTATTCTTGAACAATGCGAGTTCGTGCCGCCGGCCCGAGTATCTCAAGTTTCTTTGCGCATACGCCGGCAAAAGCGTGGTGCGGGCCATCTATGCGAGGAACCGGCGGACAGGCAAGAAGACTTGGTGAGTCAATTTATACAACGTAGCCAAAAAAGCCTTGATTCCTGGAAAAGGCATGCTTATACTACTTAGACATTCAAAAAAACTAGTTCCAATAGTTGCTGCCGATATGCAGGTATCGAACAGCCAGTTACGAGAGGAGCGTTATGCTATCCACGCCAGTTCTGGACGTCGCCATTGGCCTCAGCCTTTTCTATCTCTTGCTTGGGCTTATCTGCACAACCGTAAACGAGATGATCGCGAGCCGGTTGAAAACGCGGGCAAAGTTCCTGGACAAAGGCAT
>DATDHK010000539.1:0-5977 GCA_036521635.1 Bryobacteraceae bacterium
AATCCCACGGAAGATGGGTTCGTTTTTTCAAATACCGAAATCGAAACCTACATCCAGCGCCGCGACCGCGCGAGCCAGGCCTTACGAGCCGCGTCGTAACACAGTCACCAAACTCCAAATTTATTTTTTCGGTTGCAAACTCCTGAAGACAGGCTGCCAGGCGCGCATTCGAAACGGCGGCGCCATCTGGAAACGCAAAGGCCGGCGGTATTCTGGGGCGTGTTGTCAAGCAGCCATGCGATTCGATAGACTAGTGTGTAGACCTCACGCGACTCCGGCGCACCCTGTCGGCGAATCAGCCGGCACGGGCTTTGACCTCCGGCGCTACCCCGGGATATCCAATCCAAGGCTGTCAACCTTTGAATCGTTCGCCAAAGAAACGTGCATGTTGTTAGCTATGGAGAACGAGCATGCCTGATGAAAAACCTCTAGATAAGAAAGCGCACGAATCCCCCGCCGCCAAACGCTTTGTGGATCGCGGCTTCATGACGCCCACCGATCCGCTGGGCAAAATCCTGGACCTCGCCGATGACGCCATCATCTCCGTCGATCATGAGGAGCGCATCCTGCTCTTCAACCAGAGTGCCGGACGGATGTTCGGTTATACGCGGGAGGAATTGGTCGGCCAGTCCCTGGATATTCTGCTTCCCTCCCGCCCGGTGGCGTTGCACCGCCGGCACATGGAAAACGCCGCGACTTTCGCCGAGTCCCAAAGGGAAGAGCGTATTAAAATTCGCGGCCGCCGCAAGGACCGCACGGAGTTTGCCGCCGAAGCTTCCATCTCCACCGTTGGCGTCAATGGCGGCAGCATGTTCACGGTGATCCTGCGCGACGTCACTCAACGCCTCGCGGCCGATGAGCGGGTGCAACAGTCTTTGCGGGAGCAAGGAGCGTTGCTGAGAGAAATACATCACCGCGTAAAAAACAACCTGCAAGTGGTTAGCAGTCTGCTGGGGCTTCAATCGCGCGCCGCCGATGACGAACACGTCCGCAAAATGCTCAAGGACAGCCAGGATCGGATTCACTCCATGGCCCTGCTCCACGAAGTCCTGTATCAATCCAATACGTTTTCCCGAGTGAATCTTCCCGACTACATCTGGCAAATTGCTTCCCATCTGTTCAGTTCTTTCGGCATCGGCCAGGACCGCATCCGGCTTCTCACCAAGCTGGAAGCGATCGATCTTAGCCTCGACGCCGCCGTGCCCTGCGGGCTGATCATAAACGAGCTGATTTCCAACGCCTTGAAATACGCCTTCCCCGATGGCCGCAAAGGCGAGGTCCGAATCGAATTGCTGGCGCGCCCCGGCAACATGGCGCGGCTGGTGGTGGCGGATAACGGGATCGGGTTGCACCATATCGACTGGGCCACCGCCAGATCGTTGGGAATGCGGCTGGTGCGAACGCTGGCCGACCAGATAGGAGCCGAAGTGGAAGTGAACTCCAGCGCGGGAACCGAGATACAGTTGACCTTCCCGGCCGCGGCTTGATTTCGGATTCGAAACAATATGTCTGGACGTATTTTGATCGTTGAAGATGAACGGATCACGGCGGAAGATCTGCACGATATCCTTGCCGGGCTGGGTTACACGGTGTGCGCCGCGGTGTCCAGCGGGGCTGAGGCCATTGCCGCCGCTGGAGAGACACACTGCGATCTGGCCTTGATGGATATTCAGATCAAGGGGACCCTGGATGGCGCCGAGACCGCCCGCATTCTTCGCGAACGCTTCAATATTCCGGTCATCTTTCTGACGGCGCACGCCGACTACGAAACAGTATCCCGCGCCAAGTTTTCCGAGCCTTTGGGTTACATCATCAAGCCCTTTCAGGAAGGGGAGTTGCACGCCAGCATCGAGATCGCTCTGCACAAGCACGCAGTGGATCTGAAATCGCTGAGCAAGTCCGAATTATTCGCCTCCACGTTGCGCGCCATCTCCGAGGGGGTTATCTCCGTGGATCGCGCCGAGTCCGTCACGTTTCTCAATCCGGCCGCCGAAGGCTGGACCGGTTGGAGCCTGCCGGAGGCAGTGGGCCGCCAGCTTCGCGAAGTGTTTCCGCTGATGGATGCCGCCAGTGGCGAGGGCGTGGAGACTCCCTTGTGGCGTGTGCTGGGGGAAGGCAGCCTGGATGATTTGGGAGAGGATGTTCTGCTGCTGCATCGAAGTGGCGACAGCCGGAGTGTCGCCGGCAGCATCGCGCCCATTCGCGATCATCAAGGCGCCGTTTCCGGAGCGGTAATAGCTTTCGGGCACACTGTCGCGCCGCCAACCGGGCCGGTTTCGCCCGGCCTCCCGCCGGAGATCACGGTCGGTGTGGGCGGCTTCAAAATGGTGGCCGCGTCGCCGGCCATGAAGCAGGTGTTGCGGTTCGCCCGGCGTGTCGCCGAAAGCGAAGTGTCCACCATCCTGATTGAGGGAGAGAGCGGCGCCGGGAAAGACATTATCGCCCAGTTCATCCATCATTTCGGCAGCCGCCGCCAGGGCCCTTTTGTAGCCATCAACTGCACCGCCATTCCCGACAACTTGCTCGAGAGCGAATTATTCGGTTATGAGAAAGGCGCCTTTACCGACGCGCACGCTTCCAAGGCCGGCATCCTCGAGATTGCTTCCGGAGGCACCATCTTCCTGGACGAGATCGGCGAGATGCCCATTGTGTTGCAGGCCAAATTACTGCGCGTCCTGGAGGAGCAAAAGTTCCGCCGCCTGGGCGGCGTTCGCGATATTCAAGTGGACGCCCGCGTTTTGGCCGCCACGAATTGCAAGCTGACCGAGGCCATCGAGCAAGGCAAGTTCAGGTTGGACCTCTATTACCGGTTGAACGTCATTCAGGTGTTCCTGCCCGCGTTGCGCGACCGCAAAGAGGATATCCTTCCGCTCGCGGAAAACTTCGTTCGCCTCTACAACGTCAAGTTCAAGCGCGACATTCTGGGCATCTCCACCGGCGCCGGAGCGATGCTATTGGCCTACGACTGGCCGGGCAACGTGCGCGAGCTGCGCAACGTCATCGAACGCGCCATGGTGCTGGAAGATTCGAATTGGATACAAACCGCGAGTCTGCACCTCGCCTCGCCGGGCATCAACCCCTTGTTAGCCGAATCCGCGGATGAACCCGAGGAAGCCAGCTTCACCATGAGCCTGGAAGAAATTGAACGAAACCTCCTGTCGAAGGCCCTGACAAAAGCGGCCGGCAACCAAACCCGCGCGGCGGTAATCCTAGGCATCACCCGCGATACCCTGCGCTACAAAATGAAAAAGTTCAGCCTCCGTTAGGGACTGGGGGCTTGGGACTGGGGGCTAGGTACTTCGGAATAATCCCGGGATTTTCGGATCGCCAGTACCGAGTCCCGAGCCCCCAGTCCCTATTCTGCTATACTGTCTTTTCATGCAGTACCGCCCCTACAACTCGTCTCGATTTTGGTTTAGCACCTGAATCGGGCGAGTGGCGTTGACGTAGGAAAAAGGATTAGCGAAAACAGCCCACTCGAAAGAGTGGGTTTTCTTTTTTAGGAGAGAGCGAATGATCATCTCGATGAAACTCCACTCGACCAGGCAGGAGATCGAGCAAGTGTGCGAGCGAATACGGGAATTCGGCTATAAGATCCACGCGATCGAGGGTGAAGAACGCGTGGTCATCGGCGCGGTCGGCGTGGGCGACACCACCGCCTGCCTGGAATCCGTCGAAGCCATGCCGCAAGTAGAGAAAGCGGTGCGCATCTCCGCGCCCTATAAATTCGTCAGCCGGGAGTTTCGCGGCGAGCGAACCCGCATCCGCGTGAATGGTTACGAGATCGGCGGCGACGAATTTATCGTGATGGCCGGCCCGTGTTCCGTCGAATCCGAGAAGCAGATCATGCAGGCGGCCGAAGCCGTGGCCGCGGCGGGCGCGCATCTGCTGCGCGGCGGGGCCTTCAAGCCGCGCACCTCACCCTACGATTTCCAGGGGATGGAGACCGACGGCCTCAAGCTGCTCGCCCAAGCCAAGCGGGCGACTGGGTTAGGAATCATCACCGAAGTGATGAGCGATCGCGACGTCGATCTGGTCGCCGAATACGCCGACATTCTACAGATCGGCGCGCGCAACATGCAGAATTTCGCGCTGCTGAAAACGCTCGGCAAATGCAACCGGCCCGTTCTGCTGAAGCGCGGCATGAGCTCCACCGTCAAAGAGCTGTTGATGTCGGCGGAATATGTAGTGGCCCATGGAAATCCGAACGTGATTCTGTGCGAGCGCGGCATCCGGACATTCGAGACCGTGACGCGCAATACGTGTGACATCGCGGCGGTCGCGGCCTTGAACGAGCTCACCCACCTGCCCGTGATTCTCGATCCCAGCCACGCCACCGGTAAGCGGAGCCTGGTGCCGGCGCTCTCGCGCGCCGCGGTTGCAATCGGCGCCGACGGCCTGTTGGTGGAAGTGCATCCGGCCCCTGAAAAAGCCGTGAGCGACGGCGCGCAATCGCTGGACCTTCCGCAATTCCGGAAAATGATGCAGGATTTGCGGCCTTACGTGGATCTCTGGAAAGCGTCGCGCGTGACACAAGCCACCGCCGCGGTGTAACCTTCCGTTGTGCGCTTTCGTTTCCAACCGTGGCAACTGGCCGTTGTGCTGGTGGCGGTGTGCGTGGCCGTGGTTGCGGGGATATACAAGTATCGCGTGCACGGCGGGTCCAGCCCGGCCTCGCTGGTTTCGTATTTGCCGGCCGCTCATGCGACGGTTGTCTACCTGGACGTGCGTGCCATGCGGCGCTCCGGCCTGCTCAACATGATCGGCGGTTCTAAGACGGTCCATGAACTGGAGTATCAACAATTCCTGGATGAAACGCTCTTCGATTACCGGATGGATCTGGACGCCGTCGCCGCCGCATTCAGAGACGACCAGGTGTTCATCGCTTTGCGCGGGCGCTTTCACTGGAAAAACCTCATGGAGTACGTGGTCCGCCAGGGCGGATCGTGCCACAACGGTTATTGCTCGATGCCGGCCAGCCAGCCGCGCCGCTGGATTTCGTTCTATCCGATAAGGCCGAACGTGATGGCCATGGCGTTCGGCGCGGATGATTCCGCCGCGTACCAGATCATGTTCAAGTCCAGTAAGCTGATTGTGCCGCCCTTCAGCCAGCCGGTGTGGATGTCGGTTCCCGCCAGTGCGCTGCGTAATTCGGATGCCTTGCCGTCCGGCGCCAAGCCGTTCGCATCGGCGCTGCTGGAAGGGACCAATGAAATCGTGTTCACCATCGGCCAGGATGGCGATCATCTGGCCCTTTCGCTGAATGTTCTGTGCCGCGACACCCAATCGGCGTCGACGTTATTTGAAAGTTTTGAAAAGACCACAGCCACGCTTCGCAAATGGATCGCGCGCGAGCACCAGCAGCCGAACCCGTCCGATTGGAGCGGGCTATTGGCTGCCGGATCTTTCCGCCGTGAAGACCAGCGCGTGTTCGGACAATGGCCCTTGTCGCGCGCATTCGTGGAGGCGCAATTGTCGGAGTCGTTTTAGGAACTGTGGGACAGGTTGCCAACCTGCCGGCCGATTGAAAATCGGCCTGTCTGGAAATATTGTGTGAGGCTTCAGTATGGAAAAACGCACGCTCGGCAAGACCGGCATGAACGTCACCGTCCTGGGATACGGCGGCGCTGAAATCGGCTTTCGAAAAGTCCCGGTGGAAACCGTCGATCGACTGATCAACAGCGCGCTGGACGCAGGCTTAAACGTCATCGATACCGCGGAATGCTACATCGCCAGCGAAGAGATGATCGGCCAGACGGTGGCCCACCGCCGCAACGAATATTTTCTTTTCACCAAGTGCGGCCACGATGGCGACGGCGATCACTGGAACCCGAAGAAGATGACGGAGACCATCGGCCGCAGCTTGAAGCGCCTCAAAACGGATCGCGTGGATCTGCTGCAATTGCATTCCTGCACCGAGGACCAACTCCGTCAGGGCGACGTTATCGACGTTGTCCGCAAGGCCCGCGACTCAGGC
>DATDHK010000540.1:0-11016 GCA_036521635.1 Bryobacteraceae bacterium
GAGCTTCGCTCCTCCTTCAGGCTCATCGTTCGATTATAAAATGCTCTTCTCTCAGTTAGTTCAACGCGTTCAACTCGGCGAGGAGATTATCGTCGCGCGGGCTGGAAAACCGCTTGCACAATTAAAGGCACTTTCGGAAGATGAGCAGAAAAAATATGAAGACCGCAAAAACAAATAGGGTGAATATTCACGAGGCAAAGACTCAGCTCTCGCGGCTACTAAAGCAAGTCGAAGCCGGCCAGGAAGTGATCATTGCAAAATCCGGGCGGCCAGTCGCCAAGCTCGCGCCTTTGATGCCGGAAATAAAGAAGCGGCGGTTCGGGGCGGCCAGAGACTTAATCTGGATGTCCCCCGACTTCGACGACGAAGATGAGACGCTCCTGAAGATGTTCGGCGCGTGAGACTGCTTCTCGATACGAGCGCATTCATCTGGTGCCTACACAGTCCAGAGCGCCTTTCGCCGAAATCGCAGCGGCGTATGGAAGACCCCAACGCTGAGCTTCTGTTGAGCATCGCCTCAGTTTGGGAGATGGCGATCAAGGAAGGAAGTGGAAAGTTGAGCTTGAAAGCACCGCTCAATGACATCATCGGTCTCGGGAAAGAGCGTTTATTCATTGGCCTCCTACCGATTGAAATCGGCCACGTCATCCACACGGCGCAGCTTCCGCCACATCATCGCGATCCATTCGACCGGCTTCTAATTGCTCAAGCCTTACTCGAAAATCTAACGATTGTGACCTCCGATCCCAAGATCTCCAGGTACAATGTCCAAGTGCTGTGGTGAGTCTCGGCATTCGGTCACAAAGGTTGTGTCAAAATCGCCAACGACGGCGAAGCCTCTCGCCCACGCTGGGTGGAGCGCACCATTTCGCCGAAGCCATGTCATTCACATCGCACAACTTCTACCCATCGTCGCCACCCCAAGCCCACTGGACCGCCCAGTACCCCGTACCCACCCTCTGGTGAAAAGTTGTGCTTTTGGGGGCTGAACTTAGATGCCTTCTGTTATAATGAGGTTTCAGGGTACATCCTTTTGGATGCAGAGATAGGTTCTTAGTCTACGGAGATTCCGCGTGAAACGTGCAGGTTCCGACGACTCGTTGCGTTGTTCCTTTTGTCGAAAAAGCCAGGACGTAGTCGGCAAGTTAATCTCTTCCCCCAGTGATTATCCCCGCGCCTACATCTGTGACGAGTGCATTGCCGTATGCAATTCGATCCTGGAGGACGACAAGCACGAGCAGCCCTACGGCGCCCCTCACAAGCTTCCTAAACCACTGGAATTAAAAGAGTACCTGGATCAGTACGTCATCGGCCAGGATCCCACCAAGAAGAAGCTCGCCGTCGCCGTGTACAACCACTACAAGCGCATCCAGATGAACAAGCAGCGCGGCGCCGAGGTGGAACTCTCGAAATCCAACATCCTGCTGATCGGACCCACCGGCACCGGCAAAACCCTTCTGGCCCAGACTCTGGCGCGCATTTTGGATGTCCCGTTCGCCATCGTCGACGCCACCACCCTCACCGAAGCCGGCTATGTCGGTGAGGACGTTGAGAATATCATCCTCCGGCTGCTGCAAAATTCCGATTGGGACGTGCAGCGCTGCCAGCAGGGCATCATATATATTGACGAGATCGACAAAATCGGCCGCAAGGACGAAAATCCCTCGATCACGCGCGATGTGTCGGGCGAAGGCGTCCAGCAGGCGCTGCTGAAAATCCTGGAAGGCACCGTCGCCAACGTTCCACCGCAAGGCGGACGCAAGCATCCGCACCAGGAGTTCACTCCGGTGGACACCACTAATATCCTGTTCATCTGCGGCGGGGCGTTTGTCGGACTGGAGAAGGTGATTTCGCGGCGCGTGGGCACCAAGTCCATGGGCTTCATCACCCAGGAAGACCAGCATCGCTCGGGCGACACGGCCGTTCGTGTTCCCAGCCGGCGCGACGTCGGCATGCTGGAGCATATTCAGCCTGTCGATCTGATAAAATTCGGATTCATTCCGGAATTCATTGGCCGCATGCCGGTGGTGGCGGTGCTCGAAGACTTGAGCAAGGAAGCGCTGGTTCAGATCCTCACCAAGCCCAAGAACGCAATCATCCGCCAGTACCAGAAATTATTCGAATTCGAAAATGTTAGACTGAAATTTAGCGACGATGCCCTGGAGGCGATAGCCGCGCTCGCCATGGAGCGTAAGGTTGGCGCCCGAGGCCTGCGGATGATCCTGGAGGATCTGATGCTGGATCTCATGTACTATCTCCCGTCCTACAAAAAGGTTCGCGAGTTCCTGGTGACGAAAGAGATGGTCATGACGCAGAAGATTAATATGGCCCTGCTCGAAAAGGCTGGATAACGGTTCCTTAGTTCTTTAAGCGAACCAACGAACCAAAAAATCAAGGAACCGCCTAGCGTCCCCATGCTTACTTCCAAAGACAAGACCGATACCAAGCGACTGCCGATGATGCCCATCCGGGACGTCGTCATCTTTCCGTACATGATGACGCCGTTCGTCGTGGGACGCGAGTCCAGCGTGCGCGCCCTTGAAGAGGCGCTCGCCGGCGACAAGAAAATTTTTCTCGCCACCCAGCACGACGCCCAGATCGACGAGCCACGGCCCGACGAAATCTACAACGTTGGAACTTTGGCGAACATCGTCCAAAGCCTGAAGCTGCCCGACGGCAACATCAAAGTGCTGGTGGAAGGCGTGGAGCGCGGCAAAATCATTTCCGTCAGCGAGGAAGAAGGCTACTTCCGCGCGCTGGTGAAAACTTTCAATTTCAAAGTGGATGCCGGGCAGCAGCTCGAAGCGCTGGTCACCCGCGTTACCGGGCTGTTCGAGCAGTACGTCAAACTGAGCCAGAATCTCAACTACGAAACCATGATCGCGGCCATACGAGTGGACGAGCCGGGCAAGCTGGCCGACACCGTGGGCGCGAACCTGCAACTGACCATCGAGGAAAAGCAGGAGTTGCTCGAAATCTTCGATCCGGTGGACCGGCTCACGCGCGTCGCCGAAATGCTCGACATCGAAATCGAGAAGCTCAACGTCGACCGCACCATCCAGGGCCGCGTGAAGCGCCAGATGGAGAAGGCGCAAAAAGAGTATTACCTCAACGAGAAGATCAAAGCCATTCAAAAGGAACTCGGCCGCGGCGAAAAGAGCGAGTTCGACGAGCTGAAGCGCAAGATCGAAGCGGCGGGCATGACCAAGGACGCCTACGAGAAATCGATCGCGGAATTGAAGCGGCTGGAAAACATGCCGCCCATGTCGGCCGAGTCTACTGTTTCACGCAATTATCTCGACTGGCTGCTGGCAGTGCCGTGGAAGAAGAAGTCCAAGGAAATTCGCGATCTGAAATTCGCGCAGCAGGTTTTGGAATCGGACCACTACGGCCTGGAAAAAATCAAGGAACGCATTCTCGAGTTTCTGGCTGTGCGCCGGCTGGTGCAAAACCCCAAGGGGTCGATTCTTTGTTTCGTCGGACCTCCCGGCGTCGGAAAAACTTCGCTTGGCATGTCCATCGCCAAGGCAACGGGACGCAAGTTCATCCGATTGTCGCTAGGCGGCGTTCGCGATGAAGCTGAAATCCGCGGGCACCGGCGCACCTACATCGGGGCGTTGCCCGGACAGATTTTGCAGATGATGAAGAAGGCCGGCACGCGCAATCCGGTTTTCATGCTGGATGAAATCGACAAGATGTCGATGGATTTCCGCGGCGACCCGTCGGCCGCGCTGCTCGAAGTCCTGGATCCGGAACAGAACTACATGTTCATGGATCATTACCTCGACGTGGAATACGATCTGAGCCAGGTATTCTTCATCGCCACCGCGAACGTGCTGCACACCGTTCCGCCGGCGTTGCAGGACCGCATGGAAGTGATTCGCCTGTCCGGCTACACCGAGCACGAAAAGCTCGAAATCGCCAAGCGCTTTCTGGTGCCGAAGCAGTTGAAGCAGACCGGCGTGGGCGAAGACGATTTGCAATTCGCCGACGACGGCCTGCAAAGTCTGATCCAGTCCTACACGCGCGAGGCGGGCGTACGAAATCTGGAACGCGAGATCGGCAACGTCTGCCGCAAGATCGCCCGCAAGGTGGTCAACAATCAGGGCGAGAAAAAATCCGAAAGCAAGAAACTCGAAAAGGTGGTGCTCAACTCCGAAACCGTGGGCGAGTTTATGGGCCCACAGAAATTCCGCGACACGCAAGCCGACAAGAAAAATGAAATCGGTGCGACCGTGGGCCTGGCCTGGACCGAAGTGGGCGGATCGATTCTCACTACCGAGGCCGCCATCATGGAAGGCAAGGGCAAGCTCCAGACCACCGGCAAACTCGGCGACGTCATGCAGGAATCGGCGCACGCGGCCATGAGCTATGTCCGCTCGCGCGCGCATTTGCTGGGCCTGCCGCGCGATTTCTACCGCAATATCGATATTCACGTGCATGTGCCCGAAGGCGCGATTCCCAAAGACGGACCTTCGGCCGGCATCACGCTGGCCACCAGCATATGCAGCGCGTTGACCAGCATCCCCGTCCGTTGTAATCTTGCAATGACGGGTGAAATTACCGTTCGCGGCAAAGTGCTTCCCATCGGAGGCCTGAAAGAGAAATTGCTCGCCGCCCACCGGCAGGGGATTTACGAGCTCATCCTTCCGAAGGATAATGAGAAAGACCTCCCCGAAATTCCGGAGAACATTCGCAAGGACATGAAACTCCACTTTGTGACTTCGATGGACGAAGTGTTGAAGATCGCGCTGGAGCGGGAAATTGTGGCGCTCCCGTTGGCGGGGGTTCCGCCGCCTCCCGAGTTGACGCGCGGACCGAGCGAAGAACGGATCGCGCATTAGGCGCCACGGCCCGGCGCGGCGTCGATCCCTGTATTTAATGGATGCGGAATTTGTAATCAGTGCGGCACGGCCGGATCAGTTTCCGGTTGAGACACTCCCGGAGGTCGCTTTTCTGGGAAGAAGTAATGTAGGCAAGTCCAGTTTGCTGAATTGCCTTACCGGCAAAACGGGGCTGGCGTTTACGAGCGCGAAACCCGGCTGTACGCAGTTAGTTAATTTTTACCGGGTGAACGGACAATTCCACTTCGTCGATCTGCCGGGATACGGGTACGCACGCGTCCCCAAGGATATTACAGCCCAGTGGAAGCAGCTCATCGAACAATACCTTTTACATCGAAGGTCGTTGGAGCTTTGCTTCCTGATTTTGGATTCGCGCCGGGGCTGGATGGAAAAGGACCTGGAGCTCCGCCAGTGGCTGGAGTTTCATAACCGGCGATACCAGGTGATCGCCACCAAGACAGATAAGTTGAGAACGCAGAAAGAGCAACGACGTCAGGAGGCCGCTATCCGGAGCCAGTCGGCGCCGGATTGTGAGCCCTTGGCGTTCTCGGCCATAGCGTGCCGGGGAGTGAGGGAAATTTGGCAAGCGATACAGAAAATCAAGACACAGCAGCAGTAGCTGCTCCCACCAACGAAGAAAAACCCGAGACAAAATCCGAAGCGAAAGCGCCCGAGGCCAAACCCGGCAAGGGCGACGGCAAGTCCGCGGAATCCAAGTCCGCGGATAAGCATGCTGGTGAGAAAGGAGCCGCGGCGAAGGGGAACGACGGCAAATCGAACGACGCCAAGAATTCCGAGCCTGTCGCCAAAGTGGACCCGCCCGCCAAGGCGGAACAGCCCGTGAAGGCGGACCCGCCAGTGAAGGCCGACCCTCCGCCGGTCAAGAACGACGAGCCGGTTTCCAAACCGGATGAGGCAGCCGCCGCGAAACCGGACGACTCGGCCGCCAAACCGCCGGAGCGAGGCGGGAAGCCCGAGCACGGTCAGCACCACGGCGGCCAACGCAAGCGGCACGGCGGCAACATCCCGCAGGGAAATCAGAAGGCCGACACTCTCGACCTGGTGGAGCTCAAGGACATGAGCATCCAGAATCTCAACCAGATCGCGAAGGACCTGGGAGTGATGGGCACTGCCGGCCTGCGCAAACAGGAGTTGATTTTCAAAATTTTACAGACACAGGCGGAAAAGAGCGGCCTCATTTTCTCCGAAGGCGTGCTCGAATGCCTGCCCGACGGATTCGGATTCCTGCGCGCGCCCGAGTACAACTATCTGCCCGGCCCCGACGACGTTTACGTGTCGCCGTCGCAGATCCGCCGCTTCGATCTGCGGACCGGCGATACCATCTCCGGACAAATCCGTCCGCCGAAAGAGGGTGAGCGTTACTTCGCGCTCATCAAAGTCGACGCCATTAATTTCGAGCCGCCGGAAGAAGCGCGCAACAAAATCTTCTTCGATAATCTTACGCCGCTCTATCCCAACGAGCGCCTGCGGCTCGAAACCACCAGGGAAAATTTCTCGGGCCGCGTTATGGATCTGCTGACGCCCATCGGCAAGGGGCAGCGCGGTCTGATCGTCGCTGCGCCGCGAACCGGCAAAACGATGCTGCTGCAAAGCATCGCCAATTCGATTACCACTAACCATCCGGAAGTCACGCTGATCGTGCTGTTGATCGACGAGCGTCCCGAAGAAGTCACCGACATGCAGCGCTCGGTGAAGGGTGAAGTAATCAGCTCAACATTCGATGAGCCTGCCTCGCGCCACGTACAGGTTGCCGAGATGGTGATCGAAAAAGCCAAGCGCTTGGTCGAGCACAAACGCGACGTTGTGATTTTGCTCGACTCCATCACCCGCTTGGCCCGCGCCTACAATACAGTGGTTCCGCCATCCGGCAAAGTTCTGTCGGGTGGCGTCGACTCGAACGCACTGCAGCGTCCGAAGCGCTTCTTCGGCGCGGCCCGCAACATTGAAGAAGGCGGATCGCTCACCATCGTGGCTTCGGCTTTGATCGATACCGGCAGCCGCATGGACGACGTGATTTTCGAAGAGTTCAAAGGCACCGGCAACATGGAAATTCATCTTGACCGGAAGCTGATGGACAAGCGCGTTTTCCCGGCCATCGACATCACCAAGAGCGGCACGCGCAAGGACGAGCTGCTGCTGCCGCGCGAAGAACTGAACCGCATTTGGGTATTGCGCAAAGTTCTGAGCCCGCTATCGCCGGTAGAGTCCATCGAGCTCCTGCTGGACAAGCTGAATAAGACGAAGAGCAACGGCGAATTCCTCTCCTCAATGAGCACGTAGATGTGGGGCAGGTTGGCAACCTGCCGCCGCCTGAAAGGCGGCTGCTGCTGAATCCGCATGGGCAAAATAAGAGTCCTCTCCGACACGGTCGCGAACAAAATCGCGGCCGGCGAGGTCGTAGAACGCCCGGCCTCCGTAGTCAAAGAGCTGATCGAAAACTCTCTCGATGCGGGCGCGACGCAGATTCGCATCGATGTCGAAAGCGGCGGCCGCAAGCTGATCCGCGTCGCCGACGACGGCTGCGGAATGCTGCGCGACGACGCCCTGCTGGCGTTCGAGCGCCACGCCACCAGCAAACTGAGCGACGTCAAAGACCTGCTATCCATCGCGACGCTCGGATTTCGCGGCGAGGCATTGCCGTCCATCGCCTCCGTGTCGCGGCTGCTGCTCGAAACCCGGTCGGCCGATGAGACGACGGGCGCAACGGTGGAAATCGCCGGTGGAAAACTGCTGCGCTGCGACGAGTTTCCCGGCTCCGCCGGAACCACCATCACCGTCCGCGATCTGTTCTTCAACGTTCCGGCGCGCAAGAAGTTTCTGCGGTCGGATCAGACGGAGCTGGCGCACATCGCGTCGCTCGCGACGCACTACAGCCTGGCCCATCCGCGGAAATCGTTCCAGTTGCGGCATGGGGCAAACGAGCTGCTGGACGTTACGCCCGTCGAGACACTGCGCGAGCGCGTTTATCAGGTTTTCGGCAACCAAACTCTGGACGAGCTGACCGACCTGGGCATGATCGAGCGCGAGCTGGAAGTGGTGGCGCCCGAAGAGCACGAATCGCGCGTGTTCTGCGTGCGCGGATTTGTCTCGTCGCCGCAAGTGCAGAAGCTGAACCGCAATTCGATTTTCCTGTTCGTGAACGGGCGGCTGATCCGCGACCGGCTGCTTTTGCATGCGCTCTCGGCCGCTTATCACAACCTGATGCCGGCGGCCTGTTATCCGTTCGCGCTGCTTTTTCTGGATTGCGATTGCGAGGAGGTGGACGTCAACGTTCATCCATCAAAGACGGAAGTGCGTTTTCGGCATGGCAGTTTTGTGCACGACTTCGTTCGCGACTCGATCCGCCAGCGGCTCATTGCGTCGCGTCCCGCTTCCAGCCTGCCGGTTCCCACGCAGCCTCAGGCGGCTGCGGTGCTGCCGTATTCCGACTTCACGCAGCGCATCGAGAACCAGCAGTTCGAACCGGCGCCGGATATTCCGCCGGCTCCAGAGCGTCTCGAGGGTCTGCCGGTATTCCATTTGAAAAGCAGTTCGGCGCCGGAACCGCGTTTCGATTTCGAGAGCGTTGCGGCACAGAGAGTGCCCGACACGCATGGTCCGTTGCCTGCGGGAATGGAGCCCGCGCTCGACGCGCCGCAGAGTTTGGCCATCCTCTCGGACCTGCGTCCGCTCGGCCAGATTCACGATAGCTTCATCATTGCGGCCGGACGCGACGGGCTTTGGATCATCGATCAGCACGTGGCGCATGAGCGCATTTTGTTCGAGAAGGTGCTGCGCCAGCAAGCCGAAGGAAATGTGGAAAGCCAGCATCTGCTGATGCCGATAGTGCTGGAGCTGTCGGCCGCGCAGCAGATCGAATACGCGCACATCGCCGATGAGTTGGCGCGCGGCGGTTTTGAGTCGGAGCCTTTCGGGAATCGCACCATTGCGGTGAAGGCTGCGCCCGCGGGCATTGGGCCGGCCGACATTGAGAAGCTGATTTTCGAGATTCTGGAAATTGGGGAGGGTGAGCTACGCAAGGTTTCGCTGCCGGACCTGCGGCGCGCGATGGCCGCCAGCATCGCGTGCCGCGCGGCGATCAAGATCAATATGCGATTGGATCACACCAAGATGGAGTGGCTGCTGCGGGAGCTGGCCGCTACTCAGTGCCCGATGAGTTGTCCGCACGGGCGGCCCATTGCGCTGCGCTATTCGACGCGGGATATTTTAAGAAGTTTTCACAGAATTTGAAACAACCGACTCCCTTACGGTCGCGGCTCGGAATGCGGCAATATGCGTTTCGCCAGACCTTCCGAGCCGCGACCGTAAGGGAGCCGGTTGTTCCTATTCCCACTCGATGGTGCCCGGCGGCTTGTGCGTTAGATCGTAGAAGACGCCGCAGACGCCCGCGACTGTGAGCAGTTCTTCGGTCATGCTGTGCAGCAATGTTTCAGGCATGCGGACCACTTGGGCGGTCATGCCGTCCACTGAATGGATGGGGCGCAGCACTACGGAATCCGGGGCGGCATCGTTGCCGAATGGGATCAGCACTACCGGGAATTGCCAGACCTCGCGATCGAACCCACTTTGTTCGGAGAGCCGGCGTATGATGGCGTCGGCCGCGCGCAATCGCGCCAGGCGCTCGCGCGTGAGCGTGCCTATCGTTGCATGCATGGCTTGAATCCCGCCGTGGCTGCGCACCAATCCCATTACGCGATTGATGGTTTCCCACATTCGATTTACAAGTTCAGTCGCCAACTCACCGCTGGGCAAACTTTCGAGAGCCAGGACCGAGCGATAGCTGCGCGAGTCGCCCTGCACGCCGACGGAACGGATCGGAACCAGCCAGCCAGGCTCCAGCCGGCTGACCGGCGCTTCCACCGCCGAGCACAAACAGCGAATGGCCAAACCCGGCCCGGGAAACGGATGCCGGTGCAGGTATTCACTGGGAACTCCCAACTCGGCGCCGATCTCGCGGACTTCATCCTTATAAAACGACGACAGCGGCTCGATGATCCTGCCGGTCTCCATCAGCTTCTGGATTCCGGCCACGCGATTGTGATGCGTCTTGATGACATCCGCTTTCGCCGTGCCGCCGGATTCGATGGTGTCGGGATAAATGGTTCCCTGGCCCAGAATCCAATGGCCGTCCAGAAAATGACCGGTGCTCAAAACACGTTCTTGCACGGCGACGAATTGCTCGCCGATTATGTGACGCTTCGTTTCCGGATCGCAGACGCCCGCGAGCGCACCCAGAAATTCGCCCTCGGCTTCTTCCACGTGAAACGCGGTTGCGCCCAGATCCTGAAACAAGCGGCGGACGTAGGCGGTCTCGCCGTCGCGCATCAAACCCGTATCCACGTAGATGCCGTACACGCGCTCGGGGCCTAGGGCTCGAAGGCAGAGTGTGTAGGCAACCGTGGAATCCACGCCGCCGCTCACGAAGAAGAACACGTTGCGGCCGCCCGCCACCGCGCGGATCTCGGCTTCGAGCGGACCGATGCGATCTTTGGGGTCCCAATCTTTCACGCAGCCGGCCACGCCGAAAACGAAGTTCGACAAAATCTCCAGGCCGCGCGGAGTGTGCACTACTTCCGGATGAAATTGGACGGCCGCCAACGGACGCTCGCGATGGCCCATCGCCGCAATCGCGCAGGTTGCGGTGGCGGCGAGAACTTCGAATCCCCGGGGAACGGATTCCACTTGGTCGCGATGGTTCATCCAAACTTGAAGATCGCCATTCAGACCGGCAAACAGGGCGTGGGGCTTCAGCGAATCGAGTACAGCTAAACCGTATTCGCCTTTATCGCCCTTGCGCACATGCCCGCCCAGGGCATGCGTCATGAGTTGTTGTCCGTAACAGATGCCCAGCACGGCGCTGCCATTGGCGAGAATTGCGGGATCGATGGTTGCGCTGCCGGTGTCGTAAACGCTATCGGGTCCGCCTGAAATTATCAGGCCTTTGCGGCCCGCCAGCTCGCTGGCCGGCGTGTCGCTGGGGCGGACCTCCGCGTACACTCCCAGATCGCGAATCTTTCTGGCGATTAGATGACAGTATTGACCGCCCGCGTCAAGGACGGTGATTTGTGGCATAGTGTGGCCGTGTGGGGCAGGTTGGTAACCATCCGGAATATTTACGGGCCGATTGCCAATCGGCCGCAGGTTACCAACC